>NZ_JBEPBF010000017.1:0-19517 GCF_040298985.1 Streptomyces sp. NPDC001093
CCACGACCACCTCCGCGATCACAGCTTGAAGGCAGCCTGCCGTGCAACGGACGAAGGATCAATTAACTGGTCAAGGCTCCGAGACGAGCCACTAGGAACCGCACGGAATTTGGCCCGCCAAGGCGTAGAAGTCATGGCCGGATCCCTGAACGATCCCGAGTCGCTCGCCGCGGCGATGAGCGGGGGCGGGCGTCTTCGCGATGACCACCCCCTTCGAGGCCGTTGTGGAGGCGGAAACTGCGTCAGGGTTGAACGGTCCTGGCCGTCGTCGGCGAAAAGGGCGTGCCCCCATCTCGTGTGTAGCGCGGTCACCGGCGCCGGTCAGGAAAGCGGCATACCGCATTTCGACAGCAAGACGCGGATCGAAGTCGAGCCGATCCCCAGGGATGTGTCCTATACGATCCTGGAGCCGACGTATTTCTTCGACAACGCTCCGGGCGATGCAGAGCCCATCCTCAACGGTGTTCTCGATCTGCCGCTTTCCCCCGACCGGCCGTTGCAGCAGCTGACCAGCCCCGACCTCGGTGCGTTCACGCGTCGACATTCCCGCGCTGCACGACGCTCATCCAGAAATCCCCTGGACCGGCTTCGCCGACTGGGCGCGCCGCACGTTCGGTGGAGGGGACGAACAGTGCGCTGGTGGACTTCCACGCGTGCAGCGAAAGACAACTGTCTCGCGTAGCCGTCGCTGCCGTAGCAAAGGCGCCTGGAAACGACCATTGCGGAACATTCGAGTGGAGGTCTTCGTGAAATCCCAGACGAAGCCCCTTTTGGAAATATACAGGTGGCAGGCCGACGCCGCGTGCCGTGGCATGGACAGCTCCGTCTTCTTCTCACCCACCGGTGAGCGGGGCGATGCACGCCGACGGCGCGAAGAGGCAGCACGTGCGATCTGCAGGTCCTGCCCGGTCAGTTCCCCCTGTGGTCTCTTCGCCGAGACCTCTCGCCAGGCCGACGACGTCTGGGACGGTCTCACCGAGGCGGAACGGCAGGAGAAGGGCCCGGGACGTCCGTCGCCACTGAGGCGTCCAGCAGCCCACGGGGGGCGAACTTCCACCGTTATCTGTCATCGGGATGACCGGCATCAAGATCCATCGCACTCGACCGGGGAAGCGACAGGAGGTGTCGCGCGCTTGGTCGCGCCGCGACCGGCGCCCCCGGCTAGCTGGTCGCGCTGCTGGCCGTCGCCTTCGGCATGACCGTCGCAACCTTGCGCCGACCGGCGGTAGTTGGCTCGAGGCGGCGAAGGTCGGTGGGGCCGCCGGGGACCCGGGCTGCTTCTCCGCCTGACACGGCATGGTGGGAGCGCCCCACCGCACTCATGGAACCCGCGTGACCTGGCCCGGTTGCCCCTGACAGTCCTCTGCCAGGGGCAACCGGGAGTTTTATGGGACTCCCGGCCTGTGTCCGGGTCGTCCCCCGGACTCAGGCCGTGTGCAGAGCCGCGTGCAGTGTGCGCACCGCGATGGTGATGGCGGCCTCGGCCGCGTGGGTGCCGCGCAGCGCGTTGAGCATCACGAAGTCGTGGATGATGCCCTGGAAACGGACCGCGGTGACCGGCACGCCCGCCTCGCGCAGCTTGTTGGCGTAGGCCTCGCCCTCGTCGCGCAGCACATCCGCCTCACCGGTGATGACCAGCGCCGGCGGCAGATCCTTCAACTGCTCGGTCGTGGCGCGCAGCGGTGAGGCGGTGATCTCGGCGCGCTCGGCCTCGTCGGTCGTGTACTGGTCCCAGAACCACTGCATGCCGTCCCGGCGCAGGAAGTAGCCGGTGGCGAACCGGTGGTACGACGGGGTGTCGAAGTTCGCGTCCGTGACCGGGTAGAACAGCACCTGCTGGACCAGCGGGATCCCGCCGCGCTCCTTGGCCATCAGGGTCAGCGCGGCCGTCATGTTGCCGCCGACCGAGTCGCCGGCCACCGCCAGCCGCGTGCCGTCCAGCCCCTTGGTCGCGCCCTGTTCCACGACCCACTGCGCGACGGCGAAGTTCTGCTCGATGGCGACCGGGTAGCGGGCCTCGGGCGACAGGTCGTACTCGGGGAAGACGACCGCGGCGTTGGCGCCGACGGCGAGTTCGCGTACCAGGCGGTCGTGGGTGTGGGCGTTGCCGAAGACCCAGCCCGCGCCGTGGATGTAGAGGATCACCGGCAGGGTTCCCTCGGCGCCCGCGGGGCGGACGATCCGGGCGCGGACGGTGCCCGTCGGACCGCCGGAGACGGTGATCCACTCCTCGTCGATCGCCGGCTTGTCGATCTCGCCGGACTGCACCTCGTCGACCGCCTTGCGGCCCTCCGCCGGGGCCAGGTCGAAGAGGTAGGGCGGGTTGGCGGTCGCCTGGGCGAACTCGGCTGCCGCGGGTTCCAGCACCGGGTCGACCGGCGCGAAGGCGTCAGACATGCGCGTCTCCTGGAATTCGTAGGGTACGGCGGTCGTTTCCGGGAATCGATCCGGATCGTCGTGCTGGGCACTCCGGCGCCGCTGCACCGCACGGTAGATGCCCTGCCTGCGCGATGGTTGTCCGCAGGCGCACGTCCGATGTCCCCACAGCGCACGACAGCGCCGGCCGGACGGACGGTCTCCGGAACAGCGATCCCGTGCCGCGCACCCCGTGCGCTGTGGGCAATGTTCCAGTGCGCTGGCAGGACACACGACGGCGCCCACCGCGCCTAGCGTGACGGCGCGACGGTCATGGTTCGCCCGCGCGTTCGACAGATTCGACAGCGAACACCCAACCGTCAAGGCATGTCCCGTCCGTCGCGTTCGTTCGCGGCGGCCATCGAAGTCGCCCATCCCGGAAGGGGTCCTGCACACGTGTCTCCAATGCCGGTCGGCGGACTGGTTCCCCAGGCCACCGACGATGCCGCAGAGCTCGTCGTCCGCAACGCGAGAATCCATACGGGAGACCCGGACCACCCGCAGGCCGAGGCGCTCGCCGTCAAGAACGGTGTCATCACGGTCGTCGGTGCCGACAAGGACGTAGCTGCGCACGTCGGAGCCGCCACGAAGGTGGTGGACGCGCTCGGCCGGCGGGTGATCCCCGGGCTCAACGACGCCCATCTGCACGTCATCCGCGGCGGGCTCAACTACGTACTGGAACTGCGCTGGGACGGTGTTCGCTCGCTGCGCCGGGGCCTGGCCATGCTGCGGGAACAGGCCGCGCGCACCCCCAAGGGCCAGTGGGTGCGGGTGGTGGGAGGGTGGTCGGCCGAGCAGTTCGCCGAACGACGGCTGCCGACCGTCGCGGAACTGAACGCCGCCGCCCCCGACACCCCGGTGTTCGTCCTGCACCTGTACCAGTCCGCGGTCCTCAACCGGGCGGCCGTGAAGGCGGCGGGATTCGACAAGGGCACCCCCGATCCCAGGGGCGGACAGATCGTCCGCGGCCGGGACGGAGAGCCGACGGGCATGCTGCTCGCGGCGCCCGGCGCCCTCATCCTCTACTCGACTCTGGCCAAGGCGCCGGTTCTGGAGGAGGCGGACCAGAAGGTCTCGACCCGGCATTTCCTGCGCGAGCTGAACCGGTTCGGGCTGACCTCGGCGATCGACGCCGCCGGTGGGTTCCAGAACTTCCCCGACAACTACAGCACCGTCATCGAGCTGGCGAAGGCCGGCCAGTTGTCGCTGCGCATCGCCTATCACCTCTTCCCCCAGACCGCGGGCCAGGAGATAGCCGACCTCACCCGCTGGATCGACATGGTGCGTCCCGAGGACGGGGACGCATGGCTGCGGCTCAACGGCGCGGGTGAGAATCTCACCTGGGCGGCGGCGGATTTCGAGAACTTCAACCAGCCGCGTCCGGAACTCGGAGACTATGAGGAGGAATTCGAGAAGGCTGTCCGTCTCCTCATGGAGAACGGCTGGGGATTCAGGCTGCATGCCACCTACGACGAGACCATCCGGCGGGACCTCGCGGTCCTCGAGAAGCTCGCCGCCGAGGGGCTTTTCCCGGCCGGGAACCGCTGGTTGTTCGACCACGCCGAGACCGTGTCCCCGGACAGCCTCGACCGCGTTGCCGCGCTCGGCGGTGCCATGTCCGTCCAGAACCGGCTGTCGTTCCAGGGCGAGGCGTTCCTGCGCCGCTACGGCCCGGGCAGAGCCGCCGAAGCCCCGCCGATCCGGGAGATGCTGGAGCGCGGGCTGACCGTTGCCGCCGGCACGGACGCCACCCGGGTGTCCACCTACAACCCCTGGGTGGCCCTGCACTGGCTGGTGAGCGGCCGCAGCGTCGGCGACCTCGTGCTGCGCCCCCGGAGCAACCGGGTCGACCGGGAGACGGCCCTGCGGATGTTCACCCGGGGCGGCGCCGAGCTGACCGGCGAGCAGGAGGTCAAGGGCGTTCTGCGGCCGGGGTGTTACGCGGACCTCGCGGTGCTGTCCGAGGACTTCTTCACCGTCTCCGAGCCGACGATCGCGCACATCGAGTCGCTGCTCACGGTCACCGGCGGCCGGATCGTCTACGCCGCCGGCGAGTACGAGGGGCTCGACGAGGAACTGCCGTCCGTGAGCCCCGGCTGGAGCCCGGTCGCGCACTTCGGCGGCTACCAGGCGTCCGGGCCGCACCTCGCGGGCGTGCGCCAGGCGGAGTCCCTCGGCGAGGCCGTCGCCGAGTCGGAGCAGCACCGCGAGTGGCGCGTGCGGCGCGGCCAGTTCCCGGACGCCGCCGGCACGCCCTTCGATCCCTGCTTCGCCCTCTAACGCTCCTAGTTCTCGTCGCTCTCCTCGCACTCCCGGAAGGGGCCGGGCCACGAGCCGCCCCCTCCGGGACACCACTCGACGAACCGTCCACCGGGCGGTTTCTGACCCGACGCGGACGCCTGTCCGCGCCGTTACTGATGGAAAGGCACCCTCACATGACCGACATCGCCGAGGTCACCGCGTCCCCCAGCGCCGGCCTGCTGACACCCGACAACTGTGCGGTCCTGTTCGTGGACCACCAGCCGCAGATGTTCTTCGGCACGGGCAGCGGCGACCGCACCGCGATCATCAACTCCACCCTGGGCCTGGCCAAGGCCGCCAAGGTGTTCGACGTGCCGGTGGTGCTGAGCACCGTGGCCGCCGAGTCCTTCTCCGGCCCGATCGTGCCGCAGCTGGCCGACGTCTTCCCCGACCACGAGATCATCGACCGCACCACGATGAACGCCTGGGAGGACGCCGCGTTCGTCGAGGCCGTCAAGGAGACCGGTCGCAGAAAGCTCGTCATAGCCGGTCTGTGGACCGAGGTCTGCGTCGTCCTGCCCGCGCTGTCCGCCCTCGCCCAGGGTTACGAGGTCTACGTGGTCACCGACGCGTCCGGCGGTGTCAGCCCGCAGGCGCACGAACACGCCGTTCAGCGCATGATCCAGGCCGGCGCCGTCCCGGTCACCTGGGTGCAGGTCCTGTTGGAGCTCCAGCGTGACTGGGCCCGCACCGAGACGTACGTGCCGGTCACGGAGGTCGTCAAGGAGCACGGCGGCGCGTACGGCCTCGGTCTGGTCTACGCGCAGGCCGTGATCGGCGCCCACGCCGCCGGCTGACCCCACCGCGTAGGCGAGAAGAACGAGGTCAGGAACAGGTAGGAAGAGATGGATGCTGGACTGCTGGTCCTGCGGCTGGTGGCGGGACTCCTCGTCGCCGGTCACGGAGTGCAGAAGGTGAGCTATCGGCTGGGTGGCCACGGCTTGGCGGGCGGTACCGAGGAGTTCCGTCACGACGGGTTCCGCGGCGGCCGCCTCACGGCGGTCGTGGCGGGTGCCAGTCAGATCGGTGCCGGCCTGTTCCTGGCCGCCGGGCTGCTGACGCCGCTGGCCGCGATGGCGGCCATGGGCGTGATGACGGTCGCGGGCACCGTCAAATGGCCCAAGGGACTGTGGGTGCAGAACGACGGCTACGAGTACCCGATGGTCCTCGTCGTCGTCTCCGCGGCGCTGTCCCTCACCGGGCCCGGCCGGTGGTCCCTCGACCACGTGCTGGGCATCACCCCGTGGCCGCAGTGGATCGTCCTCGCCGCGATCGTGCTCGGCCCTGCCAGCGGGCTGCTGACCCGCCTGGTGCTGCACCGCGTGCCCACCGCGTCGGAAAGGACACCTCATGCGCAGGCTGCTGACTGACGCGGCACGCACCCTGGTGCCGCCCAGGGACGACCGTCACGGGCCGCTGCCTCCCCTGATGCTGACGCTGACCGTGGTCACCGGACTGGTCGACGCGGTGAGCTATCTGGCCCTCGGGCACGTCTTCGTCGCCAACATGACCGGCAACGTGGTGTTCCTCGGATTCGCGATGGCGGGCGCCCCGAACCTGTCCGCGCTCGCCTCCGTCGTCGCGCTGGCGGTGTTCCTCCTCGGCGCGCTGGCCGGCGGCAGGCTGGGTACCCGGTTCGCCGCGCACCGTGGGCACCTGCTGCGGACGTCCACCGCCGCGCAGACGGTCCTGGTCGCCGTCACCGTCGCCGTCACGGCGGTCACCGGCGACCGGGTCACCACCGGTGTCCAGTACACGCTGATCGTGTGTCTCGGGCTCGGCATGGGTCTGCAGAACGCGGTCGCCCGGCGTCTCGGCGTGCCCGACCTCACCACGACCGTACTGACGCTGACCCTCACGGGGCTGGCCGCGGACTCCACCCAGGCGGGCGGCGCGGCACCTCGGCCGGGCCGCCGGATCCTGTCCGTGCTGGCCATGCTGCTCGGCGCGTTCGTGGGCACCGAACTCCTGCTGCACGGCCATCTCGTGCTCACGCTCGGCCTCGCCCTGCTGCTCCTGGCGCTCACCTGCGCGGTGACGCACCGGCTGTCGAGCACCGACGCCGCCTGGATCCGGCCGCCGTCCTGAGCAACCCGCGCCCTGCAGGCCCCGGAGCGAAGTCACTGCGCTCCGGGGCCACATCCCGTGCGCTCCCGGTCAAGAGCCTTTCGCCGGCCGGCGCTACGGTCACTCCCTTCCGTGCCCGCCCCGCACCCGGTCTGGACAACTATGAGCAACGCACCGTCGTCACCGGCACCCGTGGAGACCGACTCCCCGTGGGCACCCCTCGCGGCCCGTGTCTTCCGGGCGCTGTGGATCGCCCAGTTGGTCTCCAACATCGGCAGCTGGATGCAGACGGTGGGCGCCCAGTGGACGCTGGTGGGCCACGGCGCGGCACTGGTGACGCTCGTGCAGACCGCCTCCAGCCTTCCCGTCGTGCTGCTGGCCCTGCCCTCCGGGGTGATCGCCGACCGCTTCGACCGGCGCTCGGTGCTGCTGGCCGCGCAGTTCGCGATGCTCACGGTGTCCGGTGCGCTGGCCGTGCTGGCGTTCACGGACGAGCTGTCACCGACGCTGCTGCTCCTTCTCACCTTCCTGCTGGGGTGCGGTACGGCGCTGATGGGCCCGGCCTGGCAGGCGATCCAGCCGGAGCTGGTGGAGCGCCGGCGGCTCAGTCAGGCCGCGGCGCTGGGCGCGGTGAACGTCAACCTGGCCCGCGCCGTGGGTCCGGCGCTGGGCGGGGCGTTGGTCGCGGCGGCGGGCGCGGGCTGGGTCTTCGCCTTCAACGCTGCCTCGTACCTGGGCATCGCAACCGTCCTCCTGGTGTGGCGGCGCCCGCCGACGGCCGCCCCCGGCACGGGGAACGAAGGGCTGATGGCCGCCCTGCATGCCGGGCGCCGCTATGTGTGGAACGCGCCCGGCGTGCGCCGGGTCCTGCTGCGTACGCTCCTGTTCATCCCCGGCGGCGCGGCTCTGTGGGCCCTGCTGCCCCTGACGGCGAGCCGCTCCCTGGGCCTCGGCTCGGGCGGATACGGGCTGCTGCTGGGGGCGGTGGGCGTGGGAGCGGTGGCGGGGGCCTTCACGCTGCCCCGCGTGCGCCGCGTGCTGGGGGCCAACGGCACGCTCGCGGCGGGCGCCGTGGTGTTCGCCGGGGTGCTCGCGGTGCTGGCGACGGTCCGTACGCCGTGGCTGGTCGCGGCCGCACTGCTGCCCGGGGGCCTCGCCTGGATCGCCGTGCTGTCCACGCTCAACGCGGCCGTGCAGACACGGCTGCCGGGTTGGGTCCGGGCCCGGGGGCTCGCCGTCTACCTCCTGGTCTTCCAGGGCGGACAGGCGCTGGCGGCGCCTCTGTGGGGGGCGTTGGCCGGCTGGCTGGGGCTCAGCGGATGTCTGCTGATCGCCGGCGCCGTGATGCTGCTCAGCGCCGCCACCGTGCACCGGTGGCCGCTGCACGACCCCGAGGGGATCAACCCCTCGCCGTCCGACCACTGGCCCGCTCCGCCCCTGGTGTTCGAGCCGGGAGAGGCTGACGGCCCGGTCCTGGTCTCCGTCGTCTACCGGGTCCCCGCGGACAGCCGTGCCGAGTTCACGGACCGCATGCACCGCGTGGCCCGGTCCAGGCGCCGTACCGGGGCCCTCACCTGGGGCCTCTACCAGGACGGCAGCGACCCGGAACGCTTCGTCGAGACCTATCTGGTCTCCTCCTGGGCCGAGCACCTCGCCCAGCACCACGTCCGGCTGACGGCCACCGACCGCCGCCACGAGGAACGGGCTCGCGAGCTGCTCACGCCCGGGACCGTCCCCGCGGTGACCCATGCCTTCGACACCACGTCGGGACCCGCGGTACCGCAACGGACTGACGCCGGTGCGCCGGGCTCCGGCGCCTGAGACCACCGCTCGGCGGCCGGCCTGTGGTACTGCCCGAGCAGGGTGGAGCACCGGCCAACGTCTCTGGATTGTCGAGTAGTTGGGCCTGGTCCGGGCTGACGGAGGTCCCTCGGGACGGCAGCGCGGCGCTCCGTGCGGTCGGTGCGACGGCCCCGTCGTGCACGGCCGCCGGGTGCTCGCGCTCCAGCGCGTCGGTCCCCCGGTGGGCAGGTACGTCCGGGGCGGTGCCGACCGCGACCGGCCCCGGCCGCAGGGACGGCGCCCGCGTGTCCGGTTCCAGGGCACGGGCCGACGACTGTTCAGCGCACGCCGCGTGGCCCCGACACCGCGACGGATCACGTCGACCGCGCTGAGCGGCGTGCGCGACGCCCACAGGACGCCGACGGGCCGGGTCATGGGAACCGGCCGTCCCGCCCGCGACGACAGCACGGCCGGGAAAGCCCTGTGCCGCGGTCCACGCGCGCTCAGGGGCGGGGAATGGTGCGCAGGTTGGCCCGGGCCAGGTGGACCATGCGGCCGACGCCTCCGCTGAGGACCGTACGGCTCGCGGACAGGGCGAAGCCGCTGAGCTGCTCGGTGGTGATCTTCGGGGGGACGGCCAGCGCGGCGGGGTCGGTGACGACGTCGACCAGCGCGGGGCCGTCATGGGCGAAGGCCTCGCGCAGCGCGTCGCGCACCTCGGCGGGTTTCTCCACCCGGATGCCGAACGCCCCGGCGGCCCTGGCGATGGCGGCGTAGTCGGTGTGCGGGTAGGTGGTGCCGTACGGGAGCAGCCCGTCGACCATCATCTCCAGGTCGACCATGCCGAGGGAGGAGTTGTCGAAGACGGCCACCTTCACCGGCAGGCCGTACTGGACGAGGGTGAGGAAGTCGCCCATCAGCATGGAGAAGCCGCCGTCGCCGGAGAGGGAGACGACCTGCCGGCCGCGGTCCAGGAACTGCGCGCCGATCGCCTGAGGCAGCGCGTTGGCCATCGAGCCGTGCACGAAGGACCCGAGGATGCGGCGGCGGCGGCCGTTGGGCGTGAGGTAACGCGCCGCCCACACACAGCACATGCCGGTGTCGACCGTGAACACTGCGTCGTCGGCGGCCACTTCGTCGAGCACCGAGGCCACGTATTCGGGGTGGATCGGGGTGTGCCGCTCGACGTTGCGCGTGTAGGCGTTCACGGCGCCCTCGAGGGCGTGCGCGTGCCGCTCCAGCATGCGGTCGAGGAAGCGGCGGGAGGTCTTCTCCCGCACGGCGGGCGTCAGGCACCGCAGTGTCTCGCCAGCGTCGCCCCAGACGGCCAGGTCGAGTCCGGTACGCCGGCCGAGCCGCTCGGGCTGCACGTCGACCTGTACGGTCCGCACATGGCGGGGCAGGAACTCGGTGTACGGGAAGTCGGTGCCGAGCAGGATCAGCAGATCGCACTCGTGCATGGCCTCGTAGGCCGATCCGTAGCCGAGCAGCCCGGACATGCCGATGTCGTACGGGTTGTCGTACTGAATGTGCTCCTTGCCGCGCAGGGCGTGGCCGACCGGGGCCTTCACCTTCCCCACGAAGGCCATGACCTCCGCGTGGGCGCCCTCGACGCCCCGGCCGCAGAACACCATGACCCGCTCGGCGGCGTCCACGAGTTCCGTGAGCCGGGCGAGTTCCTGGTTCCCCGGGCGAATGGCGGGCAGGTCCAGTGGCATGGCGAGTTCGGGTGCCGCGTCCGGGGAGTCCTCCGCCGCGGTGTCACCGGACAGGGCCACCACGGAGACACCACGCCGCCCGACGGCGTGCTGGATCGCCGTCTGCACCACGCGGGGCATCTGGCGAGGAGAGGAGATCAGCTCCGAATAGTGGCTGCACTCGGCGAAAAGCCGGTCGGGGTGGGTCTCCTGGAAGTAGCCGGTGCCGGTCTCGCCGCTGGGTATGTGCGAAGCGGTGCGCTGCGCGTACAGCCGGCCGCCGGACCCGGCGGCCGGCCGGAGGGGGACGGTCAGCCGAGTTCGGCCTCCAGCCAGCGCAGCACGTCGGGCGTCACCGGGTCCGTGATGTCGGCGAACTCTTCGTGCCGCTTGAGGAACTTGGCCACGTACGGGCAGACGGGCACGATCCGCTTCCCGGACTTCCGCACGTCGGTGAGCGCCTCCTGGACCAGCTGGGAAGCGAGGCCTTGGCCGGCGAAGGCGTCGTCGATCTCGGTGTGGTAGAAGACGCGCTGTTCCCCGCGGTCACGGTAGGCGGTCAGTCCGGCTCGCTTGCCCTCGACCAGGATTTCGTAGCGGTTCCTGGCGTCTGTACGCTCGACGACGGGTGCGGTGGAAGGCTGGCTCACGGGGTGCCTTTCGATGGGGATCAGTGAACCGGTGGATTCCTGCGCGGCTTGATGCTCGCATGGGGCAGGGCAGGCGCGGGAAGTCGGTCTCCGGGATATCCTTCGACGATGCCGAAGCGATCGGAGGATTCTTGCCAGTCCTCGCGGGCTTTGGCAATGTCCTCGTGGCTGCGGCCGATGAAATTCCACCACATCACGATCTCCTCCCCGAACGGCATCCCGCCGAGCAGGACCGTCCGCGCGGGGCCGTCCGAGTCGTTGGTCAGCGTCAGCGTGCCGGGGCCCGGGTGGACGTAGCCCAGTTCGGCGGGGCGCAGCAGGACGTCGCCCAGGCGGACGTCACCCCGGTCGACCAGGAGACCATGCTCGAAGCCGGGATCCACCGCGAAAGTGACCGTCGCGTGGGGCTGGAGCACGATCTCGGCGCCGAGCAGGGGCGTGAAGGTCGGTACCGGTGAGGTGACGCCGCCGAGCGAGCCAAGGAAGACCCTGACCTCCGCCCCGTCGATCCGCACCGGTTCGGGGACGTGGCGCTGGAAGTCGCGTGCGGTGTGCCGGTGCTCCTCGGGCAGCGCCACCCACAGCTGGACGCCGTGCAGGACGGTGGTCCGCGGGGTGGAGACCTCGGAGTGGGCGATGCCGTGCCCGCCGGTCATGAGGTTCAGCTCGCCGGGCCGTACGAAGGCGTGGCTGCCCAGGCTGTCCCGGTGCTCGATCTCCCCGGTGAAGAGCCAGCTGACCGTCTGGAGTCCGGTGTGGGGATGCGGGGCGACATCCATGCCGCCGGTCTCGGAGACATCGTCGGGGCCGTAGTGGTCGGCGAAGCACCAGGCCCCGATCAGCGTGCGGGCACGCTGGGGCAGTGTGCGCCGCACGGTCATGGACCGGGGGCCACCCAGGGGCACGTCGCGCGGGGTCAGTACGTCGACCCGGGGCACCCCGTCCGGTCGCTCGCCTGCCCCGGCCGCGCCGCACCGCACCTCGGCGGGCGTCGTCTCGACATTTCTCATGGTGCGCAGCCTCTCAGCCGAATAATTGTTTCACATTCAACCATTAGGTGGGCGCTCGGGCCATCGAGCACGGTTCTTCGACCGGCAACACCCCGTGCGCTCGCCGGCAATCCTCCCCGGCGGACCCGCCGTACGGTCACCAGCACCGTGGACCGCCGGAACCCGGCGGACGAGCGGAACGGAACAGTCGCAGACAGGAGGCGGTATGACACAGCATCACGCCGGTGCCACGGACGAAGGCCCGATCGTATGCACGACGACGATCCTTGTCACCGTGGCCGGCGATCCACCGGTACCGCTGCCGGCCGAGCTCAGGTACACCGCAGCGGACCCCTACGCCGTGCGCCTGTCCCTGGGCACCCCCTCCGCCGCCTCGGTCGACTGGTTCTTCGCCCGGTCGCTCCTCGCCCGGGGGCTGCGCCGGCCCACCGGGTCCGGGGACGTGACGGTGATCCCACGGCACCGCTGCCATCCGGACACGGTCCGGGTCCTGCTCAGCACCCGGCACGGATCGGCGGCCCTCGAGATCTCGTGCTCCGCCGTCACGGCGTTTCTGCATCACACCGACGCACTGGTACCGCCGGGCACCGAGCACCGTCACACCGATCTGGAACGCATCGTCGAACAACTCACGGCCGGCAGCGAGTGACCCTCCGGCCCGCCCGGGCCGGACCCCCGACCGCCCGCGCCGAACCCGGTGCACTGACGGGCACCTACGCGTGCGCTCCCGGGCAACGCGGCCACCGGTTCGGCACCTAGCGTCGACCGTACTCATCCGTCACCGACATCACAGGAGGCACATCATGACCACCAGCTCCAAGCCCGCCGGCAGTCAGCCGTGGCTGCATCAGAAGGGCGCGGTCATCCAGGAGTTCGGGACCGTCAAGCAGTTCCCCCTCGCCCTGTCCTACGAGGCACGCATGTACTCCTGCCAGCGCCTCAACAGGGTCCTGGCGGACACCCAGATCCTCTACGGCCTCTACAAGAAGCACCACTGGATCATGCGGGGCGCGACCTTCTATCAGCTGCACCTGCTCCTGGACAAGCATGCCGGAGAGCAGCTGGAACTCGTCGACACCCTCGCCGAGCGCGTCCAGACCCTGGGCGGCGTCGCCGTGGGCGACTCCCGGCACGTCGCCGAGATCACGTCGATCCCGCGCCCGCCGGACGGCGTGGAGGAGGTCCCGGCCATGCTCTCGCGGCTGCTGGAGGCCCACGAGATCATCCTGACCGAGGCCCATGACGCGGCCACCCGCACTGCCGAGCTGGGCGACGACGGCACCAACGACCTGCTGGTCTCGCAGATCATCCGCACCGGCGAACTCCAGGCCTGGTTCCTGGCCGAGCACCTGGTCGACACCCCGCTGGTGCGTTCCTGACCCAGGCGGACCCGCCGACGGCCAGGACCCCGTCGCGACCGCCGCTCCCCTGGAGTACCCATGGCTTCGCCCACCGTCGTCGAACTGTCCCGATGGCAGTTCGCGATCACCGCGATGTTCCACATGACCTTCCCCGCGCTCACCGTGGGGCTCTCCGTGCTGCTCGCCGTCGTCCACACGGTCTACGTCCGCACGGGAAATCCTCTGTACCTGCAGATCTTCCGGTTCTGGAAGAAGATCTTCGCCGTCGGCTTCGGCCTGGGCGTGGTCGCGGGCACGGTGATGACCTTCGAGTTCGGCCTGAACTGGGGCATGTACGCCCACGCGGTCGGTCCGGTCATCGGCGTCACCATCGGCATGGAGGTGATCACGGCCTTCTTCCTGGAGGCGGGCTTCATCGGCCTGATGCTCTACGGGGACGGGCGGATCCGCCCGCGCACCATGGCCCTGGCCAGCTGGATGGTCGCCTTCGGCACCCTGCTGTCCACCACCTGGATCCTGTCGGCCAACAGCTGGATGCAGGACCCGGTCGGCTACGAGAAGGTCGCCGGCCAGTTCCACGCGAAGGACTGGATCAGCATCCTGTTCAATCCCGCCTTCGCCCACCGCTTCCCGCACATGCTGCTGGCCGTACTGATCAGCTCCGCCTGGTTCGTCGGCGGGATCTCCGCCTGGTACCTGGTGAAGAAACGGTCGTCCGCCCAGCCCATGGCCCGCCGCTGTCTGTCCATCGCCCTCGGCGTCCTCGGTGTGCTGATGCCGGTGCAGCTGTACGTCGGAGACGGCACCGCCGTCTTCATGGGACAGCACCAACTCCCCAAGCTGGAGGCGTTCGAGGGCAACTGGAAGAGCGACAACAACGGCTACAACCTGCTCGTCGTCCCCGACACGGGCAAGGGCGAGAACCGGCTGCACGTCGAGATTCCCCGCCTCGGCTCGGTCATCGCCCAGGACCTCAGCGGCAGGACGACGACGCCCGGACTGCTGCAGACCCCGCCCGACGAACGTCCCAACATGTGGACCACGTTCTACGGCTTCCGCGCGATGTACTTCACCGCGCTGCTCATGTTCGGCACGGCCTTCGCGGGCGTGGTCCTGCGCATGCGGCGACGCCTGTTCGACTCGCCGCGCTTCCTGCGGTGGATGGTGTGGATGACGCCGGCCGGGATCGTCGCCATCACCGGCGGCTGGATCGTCGCCGAGACGGGCCGCCAACCGTGGGTCGTATACGGCCAGCTGCGCACCGCGGACGCGGTCTCCCACCTGTCCACCGCCGAAGTCGCCGCGAGCCTCGCCGGCTTCGTCCTGCTCTACGTCACCCTGCTGGCCATCTGGGCCCGCTACATCGTCCGCACGGTCAAGGCCGGCCCCGAGGCACTGCCCACCGGCCCCGCCTCGCCCGATGTCCCGGAGGCCCTCGTTGCTTGAGTACTGCGCTTACGCCCTGGTCCTCTTCTCCCTCGGCATGTACGTCGTCCTCGACGGCTACGACCTCGGCTTGGGCATGCTCAGCCTGGTTGCCAAGCCCGAGCGCCGACGGGAGTACGGCGAGATCGTCGCCACCGCCTGGGACGCCAACGAGAGCTGGCTCATCCTGGTCGGCGTGGTCCTGTGGGCCGGTCTGCCCGGCGCCTACGCCGTGGTGCTGCCCGGCGTCTATCTGCCGCTGATCGTCATGCTGGCCTCGATCATCCTGCGCGGACTGGGCCTGGAGATGCACAGCGCGGCCGGCCGCTACCGGCGGGGCTGGGCCCTGTTGTTCGGCGGGGCCTCGCTCGCGGCCACCGTCTGCCAGGGCCTCGTCCTCGGGGCCGTGCTCACCGGCCCACGGCAGCGGAGCGGAGCCTTCCACGGCGGGGCGTTCGACTGGTTCAGCCTCTACGGCGTGCTGTGCGCCCTCGGTCTGGTCGTCGTCTATCTGCTGGCCGGGGCCGCCTGGCTGCAGGACAAGACCGAGGGGTGGTCGCGGCCGGAGGTCCGCCGCACCGGACGGACCCTGCTGCTGGCCACCGTGGTCATGGCGCTCGTGCTCGGCCTGCTGCTGCCGGGCGCCGACCCGCAGCAGTTCCATCTCGGCCAGCCGGTGCGGGCCGTGCTGTTCTGGCTCGCTGTGGGGGTCGCCGCCGTGGCCGGCGCGGTGGCCTGGCACGGCTTCGGCCGCCGTCCCGACTGGCGGCCGTTCGCGGCCGTGGCCACCATGACCGCCAGTGGGCTCCTGGGACTCGCCGCCCTCTCCCTGCCGGTGGTCGTACCACCCGGCCTGACCGTCCATCAGGTGGCGAGCCCGCACTCCTCCCAGGTCTTCCTGGTCCTCGGCGTCGGCCTGTGCATGCCGTTCGTCCTCGCCTACAACATCTACGCGTGGCGGAGTTTCCGCGGCAAGTACAGCGACCCGGTGGAAAGCCCGGTACCGCCGTTGCCCGCCCGGGGCCGGGCGCTTCCGGCCGTACCGGCGCCCACCGGCGCGGCGCGGACGATCGTGCGACGCGCCCTGCTGACCGTGCTCGGCGTCCTGGCCACCGGCCTCTCCCAGGACGTGTTCGGCGGCGTCTCCGACCTGATCGGGCCGATCGGCGTCACGGTGCTGGGCTGCACCGCGCTGGCCGCCTGGATCGTCGGCGACCGCCGTGACGGCCGCGCCGGATACTTCGACGCGGACACCGGGGCGGAGAGCACCTCGTGAACGGCACCTCCGTACTGCTGGACGAACTGGCCGCGGATCGGAGCGACGATCCGGCGCCCGCCAGGCTGAAGGCCTGGGCGGCGGTCGGTCGGCCCGAGCTGCGCCGCGCCGGGATCCTGCGCGGCGCGGCCCAGTCGGGCACGGTCCTGTGGGCGGGCGGGCTCTCCTGGGGTGCGCAACACGGCCTGTCGGCGCTGCACGGCGAACTGCCCGTGACAGCCGTAGTGTTGCCCGCCCTGCTGACCGCTGCCGGACTGGCGCTGCGCGCCGGCCTGCTGGCCGCCGGCGACGCGGCGGCCGCCCGTGGCGCCCGCCTCGTGCGCGAGACATTGCGGCGCCGGATCATCGAGACGGCGCTGCCCGCCCGCGGACCGGCCCGCACCGACCTGGACGAGGCGGCACCCGCCCGAGCGGTCGACGGCGAGGTGGACCAGCTGACCGACTGGCTCACCGGCTATCTGCCCGCACGCACCACCATGCTGCTCGGCAGCGGTCTCGTCCTGGCCGCCATCACCTGGCGCAGTTGGTTCGTCGCGCTGCTCGTCCTGGCCGCAACCCCACTGCTGCCGGCCAACCTGAAGGTCATCGGCCTGGGCACGCAGGGCGCCGTCCGCGCGCAGCTGACCGGGATCCGCACCCATCAGGCCCGGCTCCTGGACCATCTGCGCGGGCTGCCCACCCTGGTCGGGCTCGGCGCGCACGACGAGGCGGCCCAGTCCCTGGAGCGGGACGACCGGGAGGTCGCCCGGCGGACCGAGAAGGTGCTGCGGATCGCCTTTCTGTCGACCGCGTGGGTCGAACTGCTCATCACCGGCACCCTCGCCGTGGTGGCGACCTACTGCGGCCTGGTCCTGCTCGACTACCTGCACCTGCCCCTCGTCCCGAACCGCATGAGCCTGTCCGCGGCGCTGTTCGTCCTGGTGCTGGTGCCCGCCTACTTCGCCCCGGCCCGGGACCTGGCCGCCGGTTACCACGCCCGTGCCCGGGCCGCTGCCGCCGCCGAGCTGCTGGGCGCGGTCCTGGACGCACCCGAGGAGACGGACCCGCCGTCGGCCGCGCCGTTCCGGCCGGCCCGTGATGCAGCGCCTCCCGGGGTGCGTCTGGCAGCCGTGACGATCCGTCACCCGGGGCGTGCGGCGCCCGCCCTGGACCGGGTCGATGTGCAGCTCGCACCGGCCGGGTGCCTCGCCGTCATCGGACCGAGCGGTGCGGGCAAGTCCACCCTGCTCGCCGTGGCGGCGGGGCTCATCGCCCCGCACGGGGGACGCGTGCTCCACGTGCTGGACGGACGGGCCGTCCCCGCCGATCCCCGCCGGGTCGCCTGGGTGGGCCAGCCGACGCACCTGCTTCCCGGCACCCTCCGCGAGAACCTCCTCCTGGCCCGGCCCGCCGCGAGCGACGACGACCTGCTGGGGGCCGCCGCCGCCCTCGGCTTCGACGACCTCCTGACCTCGCTGCCGCAGGGACTGGACACCCCGCTGGGTGAACGCGGCACCGGCCTGTCCTCCGGCCAGTCCCAGCAACTGGCCCTCGTCCGGGCGCTGTTGCGGGACGCGTCCATGCTGTGCCTGGACGAACCCACCGCACACCTCGACCCGGAGGCGGAGCAGCGGGTCCTGTCGGCGCTGCGGACTCTGGCCCGCGACCGTACGGTCCTGCTCGCCACCCACAGTCCCGCGCTGCTGCCGCTGGCGGACCAGGTCATCACGCTGGACCACGGGAGGGCCCGATGAACCCAACCGGCACCTGGCGCTTGCTGCGCACGGCGGCTCCGCGCCGCGCCCTGCTGACCGGAATGCTGCTGGCCTCCGCCGCCGAGCTCAGCGGAGCCGCGCTCCTCGGCGTGTCCGGCTGGTTCCTGACGACCTGCGCTGTGGTCACCCTCCAGGCCAACACCACCTGGTCCTGGATGTACCCTTCGGGCGCCGTGCGGACGCTGGCCCTGGCCCGCACCGGACTGCGCTACCTCGAACGCCTCGACAGCCACCGGACGTTGCTGACCGCCACCGTGGCGCTGCGCACCCGGCTGGCCCGTGGCGCGGCCCGCCTCACCCCCCGGGAGCTGCGCGGACAACGCGACGGGACACTGCTCGCCCGGCTCACCTCGGACGTGGAGACCGTCGCGGGTCTGCCCACGGACGTCTGCGCGCCCCTGGCGGCGGCGGTCACCACCGCATGCCTGATCGAGATTCTGCTGCTGTGGGCGATGCCGCTCCTCGGGACGGCCGAGCTGGTGGTCTGGGCGGCGGGCCTGGTCTGCGCGCGGCGAGCCCACCGCCTCGCGCGCGAAGGTCTGGCCACCGCCGCCGCGGCCAGGGCCGCGCTCCGTACCGTGCTGCTCGACAGCCGGGCCGCCTTCGACGAACTGCGTTGCCTGGACGCCGTACCGCAGGCGCGACAGGCGGCGACGACCGCGATGACGGCGGTCGAGTCCGCCGAGTGGGCCACCGCCCGAACCGAACGGCTGGGCCGGCTGGCGCTGCGCCTGCTTGCCGCGGTGGGACAGGCGTCAGTGCTGGTGATCGCGCTGTGCGCCGCCCCGGCGCAGCCCGTCGCCGTCGCGGTGGGGGAGGTGCTGCTGATGGCCGCGGGGTGGGAGCTGCTGGAGCGGCTGCCCCGGCTGCTGCACCTGTTGACCCAGGCTGGTGACGCGGCCGGACGCCTCGCGCCGCTGGCCGCCGGGGAGCCGCCGACCGATCGGCATCGGCGGGCCGCGCGCGGTGTGCGGACGGCCCCGCACGGCCTGGAAACGACCATGCACGGCCTGGAAACCGCCCCGCACAGTGGGGAGACGGCGGCCCACGGCCTGGAAACGGCAGGACTGCCGGTTCCCGGCTCTTGGGCACCCCTCACCATGCCCCTGTCCGGCCCCGGTCCGGTGCTGGTCACCGGGCCCAACGGCAGCGGGAAGTCGACGCTGCTCGGACAGCTCGCCGGGCGGATACCGGCGCCTGCCAGCACGGTCCTCCTCGGCGGCACACCCGTGCAGGAACTGCCGGCCCGGGTCGTCGCCGAGACGATCACCCTGGTCGAGGCCGACGACTGGCTGGCCGACGACACGGTGGCGGGCAACCTCCGTCAGGCCGCCCCCTCGGCCGACACCGCCGACCTGCGGGCCGTACGGGACATGGTCGGTCTCTCCGCCCTGTCGCTCGACACCCCGGTGGGTCCCGGTGGGCGTCTGCTGTCCCAGGGGCAGCGGCGGCGCCTCGCGATCGCGCGTGCCGTGCTGCGGCGGCCGCCGGTGCTCCTGCTGGACGAACCCACCGCCGGTCTGGACCGGCCCACCGCCGAGGCTCTGCTGGCCGCGCTGTTCCGGGCGCTGCCGGAGACCTCGGTGGTGATCGCGATGCAGGAGCAGGACCTCGGTCTGCTCGACCGGCCGCCGACCGCGGTGGTCCGCCTCGGGCGGGCCGGTGACCCTGCCGTGGCCCGGCCCGGCGGGGCCCGGGCGCCGCGGGGCCCGGGAGACGGCGGTGCGGGCACCCGCCGACGCCGGCGGGGTCCGGGGGGGGGGGGGGGCCCCCCCGCCG
>NZ_JBEPBF010000017.1:19527-110813 GCF_040298985.1 Streptomyces sp. NPDC001093
ACGTGGGTGTTGTGGGATCTGGCGGTGCCGTACCTCGGTTTCCGGCCCGGCCCCCCCACGGGGGTGGCGGCCGGGGGGGGGCCGGTTCACCCTGCCGTCACGGGCCCGGCCGGGCCCGTGACGGCAGGGCTCAGTCGAAGCGCAGGTCGGACAGCCGCCGTTCGAGCGCGGTGACGTCGTCGTCGGGTGCCACCTCGGACGGACGGGCGGCCATGAGGGCGGCCAGCTCACCGCCCGCCCGCCGGATGCGCGCGGGCAGCCCCTCCGTGTACGTGTCACCGCCCGACCCCCAGTCCTCGGACGCCGCGTACACCGCGGTGGGGACGACGGCCGCCCGCAGGTAGGAGAACAGCGGGCGCAGCGCGTGCTCCAGGACCAGGGAGTGGCGGGCCGTGCCTCCCGTCGCCGCGATCAGGACCGGCTTGCCGGAGAGGGCCTCCGGATCGATCAGGTCGAAGAAGGACTTGAACAGCCCGCTGTAGGAGGCGGTGAAGACGGGGGTCACGGCGATCAGACCGGCGGCTCCCGTCACCGCGCCGATCGCGGCGGCCAGTGGGGGCGGCGGGAAGCCGGTCACCAGGTTGTTGGCGACGGCGACGGCCAGCTCGCGCAGCTCGACGATCTCGGTCTCCACCTCGAGGTCCTGGGTGGCGAGTTCGCCGTGGACCGCCTCGGCGAGACGGTCCACGAGCAGACGGGTGGAGGACGGGGTGCTCAGCCCCGCGGACACGGCGACGAGTTTCATACGGCACTCACCTCTTCCTGGGCTTCCCGGCCTTCCCGATCCTTGAGCAGCGAAGCGTGCGTCGGCGCGTCCGGCACCTCGGCGGGGCGCCCCTTCGCGAACTCCTCGCGCAGCACGGGCACCACCTCCTGGCCGAGGATGTCGAGCTGTTCCAGCACCGTCTTCAGGGGCAGGCCCGCGTGGTCCATCAGGAACAACTGCCGCTGGTAGTCGCCGACAGTCTCGCGGAAGGAGAGGGTCCGCTCGATGACCTGCTGCGGGGAGCCCACCGTCAGCGGTGTCTGCTCGGTGAAGTCCTCCAGGGACGGTCCATGGCCGTAGACCGGAGCGTTGTCGAAGTAGGGGCGGAACTCCCGCACTGCGTCCTGCGAGTTCTTCCGCATGAAGACCTGCCCGCCGAGACCGACAATGGCCTCCTCGGGGCGGCCGTGGCCGTAGTGGGCGTAACGCCGCCGGTACAGCTGGACCATCCGCCGTGTGTGCTCGGCCGGCCAGAAGATGTTGTTGTGGAAGAATCCGTCACCGTAGTAGGCCGCCTGGTCGGCGATCTCCGGCGAGCGGATCGAGCCGTGCCAGACGAACGGCGCTACGCCGTCCAGCGGGCGGGGCGTCGACGTGAAACCCTGAAGGGGCGTACGGAACTTCCCCTCCCAGTCCACGACGTCCTCGCGCCACAGCCGGCGCAGCAGCCCGTAGTTCTCCCGGGCGAGCGGAATGCCCTGCCGGATGTCCTGCCCGAACCACGGGTAGACGGGCCCGGTGTTCCCGCGTCCCAGCATCAGGTCCACTCGCCCGTCCGCGAGGTGCTGGAGCATCGCGAAGTCCTCCGCGATCTTCACCGGGTCGTTTGTGGTGATCAGGGTCGTTGCGGTGGACAGGATCAGGTTCTCGGTGCGGGCGGCGATGTGGCCGAGCATCGTGGTCGGGGACGAGGGCACGAACGGCGGGTTGTGGTGCTCACCGGTCGCGAAGACGTCCAGGCCCACCTCCTCCGCCTTGAGCGCGATGGCGACCATCGCCTTGATGCGCTCGTGCTCCGACGGCGTGCGGCCTGTGGTCGGATCGGGCGTCACGTCCCCGACCGTGAAGATGCCGAACTGCATGGGTGCCTCTTCTTTCCGGCAGTCGTGTGAGGTGGGGAACGCTAGGCGCCGGGCGCACGAGCGTCATGACTGTGCGTGCACGGGGTCGAGTCCTCCAGCGCCCGTCTCGGGCGAGTCTGCGTCATGCGCTGTCGCTCGTGACGGATGGTTGCCGTCGGGGCCGACCTCAGATCCGATGCCCCGTTGCCGGAAAGGAGTTCATCCATGGCGCATGAGCCGATCCTGGTGCTTGCCGCGACGGGCGGGCAGGGCGGTGCCGTGACCGAAGCGCTGCTCGCCCGGGGGGTTCGGATCAGGGCGCTGGTCCGCGACCCCGGCCGCAGTGCCGCGCGGCAACTGGCCGACCGGGGTGTCGAGGTGGTGGCGGGTTCTCTGAGCGATCCCGGGTCGCTCGCCGCGGCCATGCGGGGGGTGGCCGGTGTCTTCGCGTTCACCACCCCCTTCGAGGCTGGTGTCGAGGCGGAGGTGGACCAGGGGCGGGCGATCCTCGCCGCGGCGGCGCGGGAGCGCGTTCCGCATCTCGTGTTCAGTTCGGTCGCCGGGGCCGACCAGGACAGCGGGGTACCGCATTTCGAGAGCAAGGCGCGCATCGAGGCTGAACTGACCGCAGGTGGTGTGCCGTACACGATCCTCGGGCCGACGTACTTCTTCGACAACGCACTGGGCGGAGCGGAGCGCATCCTCGACGGTGTTCTCGATCTGCCGCTGCCGCCCGACCGGCCGTTGCAGCAGCTCGCCCGGCCGGACCTCGGCGCGTTCGCGGCGGAGGTGCTGCTCAACCCGGCTCCCTACGTCGGGCGGCGCATCGAACTGGCCGGCGACGCACCGACTCCCACTCAGATGGCGGCCGCGCTCGGTGCGGCGCTGGGACGGGAGGTCCGCCATGAGTACGTCCCGCTGTCGGCCATCGGCAATCCGGACATGCACGCGATGTGGACGTTCCTGAACGGGCCCGGCTACCGCGTCGACATCCCCGCCCTCCGTGCCGCCCACCCGGAGATCCACTGGACCCGCTTCGCCGACTGGGCGGGCCGCGCCTGGGCCACCGGGGACTGAACCGGCAGTCCGCCTGCCGGCCGGCTCGCCGGGCCGCGTCGCACGAGCGCGCCCGGCGAGCCCCGCCGCCCCCGGATCTCACGCGTTCACGCGATGTGGCGAACACTCCCCCACTGGCACGGTGTGTCCGGAAAACGCACAGGCCGAAAGGCGGAGATCATGTCGCCGGATTCCTCCCTACTGCAACCCAGGCCCTCCGGCACCCTCCACACCACGGACGCGGTGCCCAGCCACCGACGGCGGGCGTACTGGCGCGAGGCCCTGTCCGAGACGTTCGGCTCGGTGGACATGGGCGTTCCCGACGAGATCCACCGCGGCACGATCCGTACCTCACTCCTGGGCCCGATGCAGGCAGTGACGGTGGAAGGCGACCCCCTGCGGGCCCTGCGCACGCGGCGGCTCATCGCGGGCAGCGACAACGACGACTACGTGGTCGTGAAGCTGCTGAGCAGAGGTGTGGCCCGAGTCGAGCAGGACACGCGGGACACCTTCGTACGGCCGGGGCAGCTCTTCGTCTACGACATGGCGCGGCCGGTCCGGATGACCATCCCCGAGCCCTTTCGGACGAAGTCCCTCGTGCTGCCGCGCGAGGTGCTGGGTCTGAGCGAGTCGGAGCTGCGGCACATGACGGCGTCTCCCCTCGACTCCGAGACACCGCTCGGCGCGTTGCTGTCGCCGTTCCTGTCCCGGCTCGTGGACACCGCACAGACGTATCCGCAGCACACGGCCGAGTCGATCGCCCGCAACGTCGTGGATCTGCTGCAGACCCTGGCCGACGAACGGCTGGGCAGGGCGACCGAGGACACGCAGAACGCCGCGCGGGTGTCGCTGCTGCGGATCCGGGCGTACATCGACTGGCATCTCGCCGATCCCGACCTTACCCCGGAGGCCATCGCCCGGGCCCACCACATCTCCGTGCGCTACCTGCACAAGCTGTTCCAGTTGGAGGACATCACGGTCAGCCGGTGGATCCAGCAGCGTCGGCTGGAGCAGTGCCGGCGCGAGCTGGCCCGCCGGGGGTCGGCGGGGCTGACCATCGCCGCGGTGGCGCACCGCTGGGGTTTCACGAGTGCCTCCCACTTCAGCCGGGTGTTCCGGGCCGCGTACGGGGTCTCCCCCGCCGAGTGGCGCAGCTCCGCCGTACGAGGGCCCCGGATGTCCGCCCCGGGTGACGAGGCCGAGCTACCTCATGTGCGCTGAGCTGCCGCTTTTGCCATAGTGGACCTCCTGAGCACCGGCGTTCGCCGGTGTGCGAGGAGGGGACGGTCGGTGGCGGGGTCGAGCGGATCGCTGTCCCCAAGCGGTCTGCGCGGCCGGGAGGCCGAGCTGGAGGAGCTGCGGGCACTGATCGCCTCGGTGGCCCGTACCGGAAGCGGCGCCCTGGTCCTCGTCCGGGGCGAGCCGGGAATCGGCAAGACCACGATGCTCGCCGAAGCCGTCACCAGGGCCGAGGCGGCGGGATTCTCCGTCGGGGTCGGCAAGGCCGACGAACTGCATCACATCGTGCCGCTCTCGTCGCTCGCGACCTGTCTCCTGTACGGCGACCGGCCGCTGCTGTCCGGCGACGCGCTGGCCGGTCTCGCGCACCGCCACGATCAGCGGATCCGGCTGGTGGAGCGCTTGGCGGAGGCGATCGAGGAGAGAGCCGGCAGCGTGCCGGTGCTGATCGCCCTGGACGACGTGCAGTGGGCCGACGCGCTGAGCCGGTTTGCGCTGCAGCAGCTTCCGCGACGTCTGCGGACGTCGCCCGTCCTGTGGCTGCTGACCGGGCGGCAGGGCATCGGGGGACCCGCCGAGGAGATCGTCACGGCCGTCCGGGACGAACTCCCGGCGCGCACCCTGTCCCTCGGCCCGCTGTCCGGCTCGGCCATCGGCCAGCTCGCCGACGACACCCTGGGTCCGGGCGTGGACGAGCGCGTGCGTGAGCTGCTCGAAGGAGCCGGTGGAAACCCGTTCCTGGCGGTCGAGATGCTCGTCGGGCTGCGGACCACCGAGCACTCGGGAGAGTCCGTACCCCCGGGGCTGGTGTCGGGAGTGCGCGGCAGGCTCACGTCCCTGCGGTCCGCCACCTTGCGCTTCCTGCAGATGGGAGCGGTGCTGGGGCGCAGGTTCGCCTTCCACGACGCCGCCGCGCTCTGCGGCGGGCCGTCCGCCCCGCTGATCGCGGCGCTCGACGAGGCGGTGCGCGCGGGACTCCTGGACGACGACGGCGACCAACTGGCCTTCCGGCACGACCTGCTGCGCCAGGCGGTCTACGTGGACATCCCGCCCTCGGCCCGCAAGGCGCTGCACCGAGAGGCCGCGGGCCACCTCGTCGCCTCGGGACACCGGCCGATCGACGCGGTGTCGCACGTCCTACGGGGCGCCCGGCCCGGAGACGAAGAGGCGGTGGAACTGCTGAGGCGCGCCGCGGACGACGTACTGCCGGTGACGCCGGGGCTCGCGGCCGACCTGGTGACACGCGCCCTGGACCTGGCGCCCACCGCGCGGCCGTCGTGGTTCGCCGTGGGTGAGCAGGCCATCGTCTGCCTGACCCGAGCCGGCCGGAATCGTGAGGCACTGTCGACCTGCGACCGGCTGCTGGAGTGCCGACCGCCCGTGGAGACGTTCGGCCGGCTGCAGGCCGCCCTCGGCGGGACGCTGTGGAACCTGGACCTCGCCGAGGAGTTGCGCCACCGGGCCGAGACGGCCCTCGCCGTCGGAGGTGCCGCCCCGGAGGTCGAGGCCCGGCTGGCCGCCCTGCGGGCGCTGGCCCTGTCCCGCGGCCACGATCTGCGCGCGGCGCGTGAGGCGGGCGAGAACGCGCTGCCTGCCGCGATCGCGACCGGGGACCGGGACGCCCACGTGCAGGCCCTGTTCGCGCTCGGTGAGATCGCGCTCAACGCGGGTGAGAACGCCGCCGCCCTGGAGCGGTTCACGGCGCTCAGCGCTGTCGACTCCTCCTTCTTTCCCGAGGAGATCGTCGCGTACCAGCACATGGACGACTTCGCGTCCGGCGAGAGGCTGCTGCTGAAGGCGGCGGAGCGTTCCGGGGGGCTCCGCGAGGCCATGCTGCTGTGGGCCCAGGGGCAGCAGCACCTGGGTACGGGCAGGCTCGACGACGCCGAGGCCGACTTCGTGACGATGGAGCGCCTGGAGGACGACGTACAGGTACCCGTCCAGCAGGTGAACGCGCGCGTGATCCGGTCCTGGATCGCCCTGCTGCGCGGCGAGGGGGAGGCGGCACGGCGCCATCTGGCCGCCGCACGGGAGAGGCTGGCGGTCAAACCGAACCCGGGCAACAGGGCCGCGGTGCGGTTCCTGGAGGCGCTGCACGCCGACGCCGACGGGGACATCGCCCTGGCCGTCGACAGGATTCATCAGGTGCAGGAGGAGGGTCCCTTCCTCCGCTGGCGGCTGTTGCGCACCTGGGTCGACGCCGCGATACGCATGGCCCTGCGAGGAGCGGACCACGAACTCGCGCGGGACCTGGCCGCACAGGCCGAGGCCCACGCCGCACGCAACCCGGCGGTGCCCACGGCGACCGGGGTCGCGGCGCACGCCCTGGGGCTCGTGCGAGGCGACCGCGCCCTGCTGGAACGCTCCGTCGCCCTGCTCGGGGCGGGCCCCCGACCGCTGGTCCACGCCTCGGCCTGCGCCGACTTCGGGCAAGCGCTGCTGGCGGCGGGCGACCGGACCCGGGCGGTGGCCGCCCTGACCCAGGCCCATGGCACGTTCACCGCGTCGGGCGCGCACGCCGCGGCGGCACGCGTGGAGCGCGAGCTGAAGGGGGCGGGGAGCGACGGCCGCCGCGCGGCGAGCGGGCCGCGTCCCGTCCAGGGCTGGGAGGCCCTCACGGCCTCGGAGAAGAAGGTCGCGCGCCTCATCGCCGAGGGCCACACCAACCGGTCCGCCGCAGAGCTGCTCGTGGTCTCTCCGCACACCGTCAACACGCACCTGACCTCGGCCTTCCGCAAGTTGTCGGTCAACTCGCGGGTGCAGCTGGCCAATCTGGTCCGGTCGCTGCCCGACGGCTGAGCGCACGGTTGGTACGTTCACGCGATGCCGGGGCGAGCCGGGTGCGGTTGGCTGGGAAGCCCACCCCGGTCGGAGGTCGCCGACGTGCACGGAGACACCCCTGCACCGCCCACCGTCGTCCTCGTGCACGGAGCGTTCACCGACGCCTCGTGCTGGGCGGGGGTCATCGGGCTCCTTCACGCCGACGGTCTGACGGTGCGCGCCCCGGCGAACCCGCTGCGCGGCCTGGCGTACGACGCCGCCTCCCTCAGGAGCGTGCTGCGCCGGATCGACGTCCCGGTCGTGCTGGTCGGCCACGGCTACGGCGGCGCCGTCATCACCGATGCCGCCACCGACGCCGACAACGTCGTCGCCTTGTGCTACGTCGCCGCGTTCGGCCTCGACGCCGGAGAGTGCCTCCTCGACATCACGAGCCGCTTCTCGCCTGCACCAGGCGCGGACGCGCTCTTCAGCGCCACCGTACCCGCGCCGTGTCCCGCCGACGCGGACAGCGAGTTGTACATCCGCAGGGAACGTTTTCCTCACGCGTATGCCGCTGATCTGTCCCCGCACGTCACCAGTGTGCTGTCCGTGACACAACGCCCCATCGCCCGGTGCGCGTTGACCGGCAGATCGGGCCCGCCCGCCTGGGCGGCCACACCGTCCTGGTACGCCGTCGCCACCGCCGACCGCATGCTCGACCCCACCGCTCAGCGGTTCATGGCGCTGCGCATGGCGGCCACCGCCCGCTTACTGGACGCCTCACACGCCGTGCCGCTCTCCCGGCCCGATGCCGTGGCGGCGATGATCCGCGAGGCCGTGCGGACATGCATGGGGCCCGGCTCCTGCCACGGGCCTCGACACCCCTTCTGAGCAGGCATATGAGATAGCATCCCCGCTCGTCACTCGGAAGGCATCACCATGATCAAAGCGGCCGGACCTTCGGCGCAGCGCATATCCGCCCTCCTCACGGCCGCAGCCCTCGTCCTGACCGCCTCCGGATGCGCGGGCGGTTCCGGGCCCACGTCCGCCGCGGGCAAGGTCACCTCCATCACCGCTCTCGACTACTACACCGACGCGACCGAACACGCCCAGTGGAGCGAGCGGCTCGACGCCTGTGGCAAGACCCCCGGCGTCACGGTCGAGCACCGCAGCGTCCCGGGCGCGTCTCTGGTCCCGAAGGTGCTGCAACTGGCGTCGTCGCGGACCCTTCCCGACCTGTTGATGCTGGACAACCCCGACCTGCAGCAGATCGCGCAGACCGGCGCCCTGACCCCGCTGGACCGGTACGGCATCGGATCCGGCGGGTTCGCCGAGGGCATCCTGTCGGCGGGCACCTACCGGGGCAAGGTGTACGGACTGGCGCCCACGGTCAGCACCATCGCCCTCTTCTACAACAAGGACTTGCTGTCCAAGGCCGGTGTCTCCGTGCCGCGGACCTGGGACGAGCTGAAGGCGGCGGCGGCCAGGCTGACCCGCCCGGGGCGCTACGGCATGGCGGTGGACGCGAACGCCACCTTCGAGGGCACCTGGCAGTTCCTGCCCTTCCTGTGGTCCAACGGCGGCGACGAGAGGCATCTGGACACCCCGCAGGCCGCGCAGGCACTCCAGCTCTGGGTCGACCTGGTCAGGAGCGGATCCATGTCGAAGTCGGTACTGAACTGGACACAGGGCGATGTGCACGACCAGTTCGTCGCCGGGCGTACGGCCATGATGGTCAACGGGCCCTGGCGGGTGTCCGAGATGAACAAGATCAAGGACCTGCACTGGGGAGTCGCCCCCATCCCCGTCCGTCGGCCGGGGCAGACCCTGGTCACCCCGCTCGGCGGCGAGGTGTGGACCGTCCCGCAGAACGCTTCGAAGGCCCGGCAGGCCAAGGCGGCCCAGGTCCTCGCCTGTGTGAACGACTCCGCCCACATGCTCGCCCTGGCGAAGCAGAACTTCACCGTGCCCTCCCGCTCGGCGGTGGCGTCCCGCTATGCCGAGCAGGTCCCGTCGATGGCGGCCTTCGTCAAGAGCGTCGAACGGGCCCGCGCCCGTACCGGCGAACTCGGCGTCAGGTGGCCCAAGGCGGCAACCGGAATCTACACGGCTGTCCAGGCCGCGCTGACGGGCGAGCAGACACCACGGGAAGCACTCGGGCATGCGCAGCGGATCGCGACCGCTTCCTGACCGGCTCGCCCGGTGGGGGTTCCTCGTTCCCGCCCTGGCCTACCTGCTGCTGTTCTTCGGCTACCCGATCGCCAAGAACTTCGCGATGAGCTTCCAGCGGTACACGATCACGACGTTCTACACCGGTGCCGCGCCGTTCGTGGGGCTGCGGAATTACGCGGACATCGTGTCGTCGGACCAGTTCCCGAAGCTCCTGCTGACCACGGCCTTGTTCACCGTCGGTTCGCTCGCCGGGCAGTTCGTGCTCGGGCTGGCCGTCGCCCTGTTCTTCCACCGCCGGTTCCCGCTCGGCGGCGTGCTGCGCTCGCTCCTGCTGCTGCCCTGGCTGCTGCCGCTGGTCGTCTCCGGAACGGCCTGGAGATGGATGCTCGACGCCGACACGGGAGTCGTGAACCACGCGCTGCGCGACCTGCACCTGCTGTCAGCCGGCATCCCCTGGCTGACCGGCACGTCACAGGCGCTCGTGTCGGTGATCCTCGTCAACGTGTGGGTGGGCATCCCCTTCAACGCCACGATCCTGTACGGCGGGCTGCAGGACATCCCGGTCCAGCTGTACGAGGCGGCGCGGCTGGACGGGGCCGGTCGGCTCGCGTCGTTCCGCCACATCACCTGGCCGCTGCTACGACCCGTGGCCGGCGTCGTCCTGGTGCTGGGCCTGGTCTACACGGTCAAGGTGCTGGACATCATCCTCGTCGTGACGGGCGGGGGTCCGGCCGACGCCACCGAGACCCTCGCCACCAGGTCCTACGAACTGTCCTTCCAGCAGTTCGAGTTCGGGCGCGGCGCCGCCCTCGGCAATGTCCTGGTCGTCCTCTCGCTCGCCTTCGCCCTCGTCCACCTGCGCGCCAACCGCCGCGCCCTGAACGCCTGAAGGGGAGGGGAGCCCGTGAAGCGCGCACCCGCCCGGGGCCGGACGTCCACGCTCGTCGGCATCGTCCTGCTCGCGCTGATGCTGTTCCCGGTGTACTGGATGGTGAACGTCTCCCTGCAGCCGGCGAACAATGTCCTGCGGGCCGGCTGGTTTCCCGTCCACCCGGACTTCAGCGGCTACGCCACCGCGCTGCGCGAGCAGAGGCACAACCTCGTCACCAGCCTCGTCGTGGCTCTCGGCAGTGCGGTGCTGAGCCTCGCACTCGCCGCTCCGGCGGCCCATGCCCTGGCCCAGTTCCGCCTCCGGGGAACCACCGCCGTGCTCTTCGGTGTCCTGGTCACCCAGGCGGTTCCCGGCATCGTCGTGGCGAACGCCCTCTACGGCGCCTACAACGAACTGGGGCTCCTGAACTCCTACTTCGGGCTGATCCTCGCCGACTCGACCGCCGGGGTGCCCTTCGCGATCCTGGTTCTGCACGCGTTCATGCGGGCCCTCCCCAGGGAGATCATCGAGGCCGCTCGTGTGGACGGTGCCGGAAGGCTGCGCGTCTTCCGCTCCGTGGTGCTCCCGCTGAGCACCAACGCTCTGATCACCGCCGGCGTCTTCACCTTCCTCTTCGCCTGGAGCGACTTCCTCTTCGCCCTCACCCTGAACACCACGGACTCGGTCCGGCCGGTGACGCTCGGCATCTACGAGTACGTCGGCGCCCACATGGACCGGTGGAACGCCGTCATGGCCACCGCTGTGCTGGCCTGCGTCCCGGCGGCGGTGCTGCTCGTCCTCGCTCAGCGCCGCATCGCCGCCGGGATCACCAGCGGAGCCGTCGGATAAGGGCACGGTCGGGAGTGCTGGTCAGCGGACTGCCTCGGCCGCCGCGGTGATCACGCGGGTGACCACGTCGGGGCACGTGATCAGGGACAGATGGCCCGCTGGCACCTCGGTCATGTGGGCGTCCGCGCGCTCGGCCATCGCCCGCTGTTCGGCCGGGGGGATGACGTGGTCCTCGGTGCCGACGACGGCCCAGGAGGGAAGGGACTTCCACGCGGGAGCACCGGAGGGCTCCGACCCGGCGCTGACCGCGAAGGGCCGCTGCCCCGCCGCGAGGAGCCGCGCCCGCGCGGCGGGAACACCGTTGGCGAAGCAGTCCTGGAAACCCTTGTAGGCGCCGTTCGGGGCCCACTTGAGGTAGGCGTCGACGTCGCCGGACGGTCCTCCGGGGTACGGAACCAGGTTCAGGAACGTCGACGGTTCGGCCGTGACGCACGAGCCGGGCCGGGCCCCGTTGATCTGGAACACGGTCTCACCCTGGTCGGGGATGTACGCGTCGTCGTACACGAGCGCCTACACGTTGGCGCTCTTCGCGGCCGCGTTGCTGATGACCATGCCGCCGTAGGAGTGGCCGACCAGGACCACCGGGCCGGGGATGGTCGCCACGAACGAGGCCAGGGTCTGGGCGTCGTAGGAGACCTCGCGCAGCGGGTTCGGCGGGGCGTAGACGGTGTAACCGGCGTGCTGCAGGCGGGCGATGACGGCGTTCCAGCTCGATGCGTCCGCCCAGGCGCCGTGCACCAGCACGATGGCGGGCTTCGCACCGCCGTCCGGCTCCGGGGCCGCGGCCGCGGGTGCGGCGGTCACCTGCGAGGTGGCGGCGAACACCGTGGCGGCAGCGGCCACGACGCAGGACGCGGCGAGGGCGCGCGCCCGTCTCGTTCTCGGGCGAGGGAGGGATCTCATGGGTTTCTCCTGCTGAAGTGAGAGGATCGACGGGGTGGTTGCGGATCAGGCGCTAAGGCTCCGGACGGCCTCGCGGATCAGGTCCGCGACCTCCTTGGGGTGCGCGAGCATGACGAGGTGCGAGGAGTCGACCTCGACGATGGTCATGCCGGCCCGCTGGTAGCCGAAGCGCTCGACGTCGGGGTTGATGGTGTGGTCCGAGGACGACACCAGACCCCAGGACGGCTTGGTCTTCCAGGCCGCAACCGGGGCCGCCTCGGCGAAGGCCGCACCGGCCAGGGGCCGCTGGGAGACGGCGAGCGTCCGGGCGAGGCCGGGGTCCACGTCGGCGGCGAAGATGGCGGGGAACTTGTCGATGTCCACCGTCACATCGGTGCCGGGCTCGTCCGCACCCTCGACCGGGAAGGGCGTGAAGACGAGCGCCGAGGCCAGGTCGGAGTCGGGGAACCGGCCCTGCAGCTCGCCCAGGCTCTCCCCCTCCTCCAGCGCGTATCCGGCCAGGTACACCAGGGCCTGGACGTTGTCCTCGGCGCCGGCCACGGTGATGACGGCACCGCCGTAGGAGTGCCCCACGAGAACGACGGGACCGGGGATCCGGCGGACGATCGAGGCGATGTGGGCGGCATCACCGAGGAGACTGCGGTTGGGGATGGCCGGGGCGAGCACCTGGATTCCGTCGGCCAGCAGTTCGGGGATGACACGCGCGAAGCTGGAGGCGTCGGCGAAAGCGCCATGCACCAGGACGACGGTGGGTGTGGACGTGGTCATGGACGTTCCTTCCGGAGGGTGCGGGTACGGGGTGGTCATGCCGTGCGGCGGAGCAGGTACTTGTGCTGTCCCGACAGCACGAGTTCGCCGCGCTGGTTGTGGATGGTGGCGGCCGTGAAGACGACGCCGGTGTCGCCCCGGGGCTCCAGCGCGGTGACGGTGAGGGCGGGGTACAGGGTGTCCCCGGAGTGCACCTCCGCCAGGAAGGTGCAGGACAGCTCGAGGAAGCTGATGAACACCTCGCCGATGAAGTGCGGGAACAAGGTGGCGCCGGGCGCGGTGAAGGCCAGCACCTGAAGACCGTGCACCACGGGCGCGGGGTGGCCGCGGTGGCGGGCCCACTCGGCGTCGTAGTGCACCGGGTGGTTGTCCGCGGAGACCGTCTGGAACGCCGCGGCATGGGCGTCGGTCAGAGTCCGGCTGGGCGCCCGGAAGACCTCGCCGACGCGCAGGTCCTCGAAGGTCCGGGCCGGTACGACGAGGAAGTCGTCGGGGTCGAAATCGGTGGAATTGGCAGATGTCTGATCAGTCATCGGTCAGCTCTCTTCCGCTACTTGCCGTGCTCGACGTGGACCGCGAGGACGTTGGGGTCGCTGTTCGTGAAATAGGCACCGCTGGCGATGTACGCCGTCCGGCCCCGTACGGCGAGCGAGGTCGGGTTCTCCAGGCCGTCGGCGGCGGTCAGCACGATGCTGTGGCTGCCGTCGGGCCTGACCAGGGCGACCACGTTGTCCTTGTTGATCGCCGCGAGCAGGGTGTCGCCGACGCCGGTGAAGTCGAAGTCGTCGATGTCGACCAGTGTGGTGGCCCGGGTCTCGACGGGCCCGGCGCCGCCGTGGCAGGTGAGCGGGATGCGCAGCACGGTGCCCTTGTCCAGGTTGGACACCCAGACCGCCCCGTTGTGGATCTTGATGCCGTTGGCTCCCAGGAATCCGGCGGGCCGCAGCTCGGGGGCGGCGGCCCACCGGGTGGGCGTGCCACCGGCGACCGGCACCCGCCAGACGGTGCCGAGGACCGAGTCGGCGACGTACAGCAGGCCGCTGTGCCGGTCGAGGGCCAGGCCGTTGGGCAGGCTGTCGGACGGAAGTGCGGCGATGTGCTGCGGGGTGCCTCCGGGGCGCAGGCGCCACACACCGGTCAGGTCGGTGCCCGTGGCGTACAGGAAGTACAGCGTCCCGTCGTGGGTGCGGACGATGCCGCCGAGGAACGGTGAGGTCAGAGCGGGGGTGACGGACCCGGCCGGGGGTGCCGGCAGGGTCGCCAGGATGTGCGCCCGGCCGTCGGGGGTGATGCGGGCGATCTGGCGGGAGTAGGCGAAGGTGACGTCCGCGGCGCCGCCGGGCTCCAGGGCTATGTTCTCCGGCCGCTGCCCGTCGGTGATGTTCAGATGCGCGACGAAGCGTACGACCGACGGCGGGCCGGAGGCGGCGCCCGCAGTGCCGGTGAGGGTGACGGTGAGGGCCGCCGCCACGGCCGTGGTCAGCAGGACTGTCCGCGCCCCTTGTCTGGTTCCGGGCATGGTGAAGTTCCTTTCCGATGCGAGGACTCGATGTGTGTGCTCAGCCGGTGAATCGCTGGCGCAGTTCGCCGATGCCCTCGATCGTCCGGAGCGCGGAACTCCACCAGCAGAGCAGCGGTCTCCGGGGGAATCCCGGCCCAGTCGGCGGGAACGCCGTCGACGCTCGCGCAGGCCCGCAGGGTGTTTCCGTCCATCAGCTCGACCGCCCGGGCCCCGGCGTCGTTGAACAGCGGTACCGCCGCGGCGGCGTCGGTGAGCCGAGGGAAGAACAGCAGCGCGGTGTGGGTGAGCCGGTCCAGGGAGACCGTCCGGAACACCATCTCGGCGATGAACCCGAGGGTGCCCTGGGAGCCCACCACCAGTCCGCGCAGGACCTCCGCCGGGCCGGCTCCATCCAGGAAGGCGTCGAGGCGGTAGCCGTTGGTGTTCTTCAGCTCGTACTTCGCGCGGATCCGGGCGGTGAGTTCACGGTCGTCCTCGATCTCCGCCTTCAGCGCCAGCAAACCCTCGCACAGCTCGGGCTCGGCCGTGCGCAGTGCCGCGTCGGCGTCCGGGGTCGCGGTGTCCACCACCGTGCCCGACGGCAGGACGACGGTGAGGGAGGACAGCAGACAATAGGAGTTGCGGGTGACGCCGGCGGTCATGCCGGAGGCGTTGTTGGCGACGACCCCGCCGACGGTGCACGCGCTGGAACTCACCGGGTCGGGGCCCATCAGACGGCCGTGGCGAGCCAGCGTCACATTGACGCGTCCCACGGTCGTGCCGGGGCCGATCCGCACCTCGGTGCCGTCGCCGAGCACGTCGACGCCGGTCCAGTGGCGGCGCACGTCGACCAGGATGTCCTTGCCCTGGGCCTGCCCGTTCAAGGAGGTTCCGGCCGCCCGAAAGACGACCTCCCGCCGGTTGTCGCGGGCATAGCGCAGCACCGCGGCCACGTCCTCGATGCTCTCGGCGATCACCACCACCATGGGCACGAAGCGGTAAGGGCTGGCGTCCGAGGCGTACTTCACGAGGTCGGACACCGAGTGCAGCACCTTGCGCTCCCCCAGCAGTCGGACGAGATCCTTCTGCAGGGCATCGGGTGTTCCGGACGCCCGGTCGTCCATGACCCGGTCGTCGGCCGGGCCACCGGTGGCGTGCGGTCGCAGCTTTCCCGGTTCCGGATCGAGCAGTGCCATAGAAATCTCCGTCATGATTCAGGAATGACACCGGCCCACGGCAGCGGCTGGTTGCCATCGGAGTTTATGCAGACGAGAAGTGTCCGGCGCGGACCAGTGCACTACGGGAACACATCCGGTGCATTCCGAGAAAAGCGGCACCAGCGGGGGTCGACAGGTTTTCCGCGAATCAATGAACGGCAGGAGAATCCGACCTCCCGAGTGAGAAATCATGACAGCAGAAGTCGCCGGCATCACCCACCACACCGCCGAACTCAACGGCATCAGGCAGCACTGGGTGAGCGCCGGGCAGGGACCGCCGGTCTACCTGTTGCACGGCTTCCCCGAGACCTGGTACGGGTGGCGCAAGCAGATACCGGTGCTCGCCGAGCGGTTCACCGTGATCGCGCCGGGTCTGCGCGGCTACGGCGACACGGACAAACCCGCCTGCGGATACGACAAGCGGACCATGGCCCAGGACGTCGTCGCGTTGATGGACCACCTCGGCCATCGGCGTATCGCGCTGATCGGCCACGACCGCGGCGCACGCGTGGGCACCCGGTTCGCCAAGGACCACCCCGACCGGATCGACCGGTTCGCGGCCCTGGACAACATCCCCACCCGGATCATCGCCGAGACCTACGACGTGCGGCTCGCCCGGCAGGGGTACTGGTTCTTCATCTTCCTCGGCGTCCCCGACCTTCCCGAGGCGCTGATCGCCGGCCGTGAGGAGGTCTGGTTCACCCACTTCTACCGGAGCTGGTCGTACGACCCCGGCATGCTGACGCCCGAGGAGATCGCGGTCTATGTGCGCGCCTATCAGCAGCCGTGGGCGATACGCGGTTCCTGCATGGACTACCGGGCGGCGTCCCAGGATGTCGCGCAGGACACCGAGGACGCCGACCGGCTCATCGACCGCCCAATTCTGACCATGTGGGGCGAGGAGTTCAGCGCCGTCGGGCAGTCCTACGACGTCCTGGAGGTCTGGAAGGGGCTGGCGCGGAACGTGCGGGGCGTGCCCATCCCCCGGTGCGGGCACCTGTGCCAGGAGGAACGCCCCGACGTCGTGAACGCGGAACTGCTGGAATTTCTCGCCGACTGGAACAGCTGAGCCGGTAGGTCAGCGCGGCTCCACGCCGAGATCCGTATCGACCTCATAACCGAATTCGGCCTGGCCGGCCGTGGGATGCGCTATATCGGTCGCCAGGTCGAAGGCCGCCCCGTCGATCGCGTTCTCGAACGCGGACTCCTCGTGTTCTTCCTGAACGCGACGATGATGCTCGGTCACCTTTTCCACGATGTTCCGGATATGCGGGTGACGGTCGGCTGGATTCGACTCTTCGGCGTTCATACTACGCTCCTCCTTTTGAGGCATCAGTAGGTCTCGGAATCGGGAATCACATGCATCGCAGCCTCCTCCGCCGACGCGCCGGCGCCGTCCGGGCCGATGTCGGATGCGAACAGGTCGGACTCGGTGTTCTCGTGGCTGCCCTCGTCCGGCGCGACCAGGCGTCCGGCGCGCTCGTCGCCGACCTCCAGGTCGACGGGCTCACCGGCCATCCCCCAGGTGTCGCCGATACCGTCGCCCTCGGGGACACCGATGTCGGGAACCTCCTCGGCGAGGCGCTCCTCCAGGCTCTCTCCACGCCACCGCTCGGACGCCGTGACTCCCGTGTGCTCCACGGCCCAGGGCCGTTCCGGGGGCGAGTAGCCCTCGTCCAGGGGCTCGACACCAGCCCGGTGGTCGAGGGTGTCCGAGGCGTCCAGCAAGCCGGCGTCGTCCTGCACCTCGGACCCGTCCGGCTGGTAGACGTCGTCCCCCATCGCCTCGTCGGTCACCTGTGATCACTGTCCTGGTGCAGTTCGGCCACATACCCGCCGGGGAACCGCACCATGGCGTCGGAGCGGCCCCGGGCGGTGTACGGACCCCACAGCACCCGCGCGCCCGCCGCCTCGGCCTTGCGCAACGTCACGGCGAGATCCCGCACCGCGTAGCCCGTGGTCTCCCGCCCGAACGGGTAGGGAAGATGGCCGTCGGTGACGCTCACGACGGTGTTGCCGAACCCGGAGCGGATGACGATACGGCGATATGTCTCCTGGGGCAGACCGATGTCGCCGCCGTCCGCCGCCCGGCGGTCCGAGACGACGCGGCCCCCGGTGAACCGCAGGTAGGAGCCGAGGAACCCGTCCACCGAGTCGGGCGTCAGGTAGACGCGGTTGTCCGGCACGGATTGAAGGGGCTTGTACGACGGCGCCGTGGTGTGCCAGTACAGCTGGGCGTTGACGCCGCCCGGGAACTGGACGATCGCGTCCCGCCCGATCGGGTCGTCGAAGGGCGCCACGACCAGCTGTGCGCCGCTCTGCCGGGCCTGTCGGACACCCTTGTCGAAGTCGCTCATGAGCCAGCCCGTCCGCTCGGCTCCGAACGGGTACGGAGCGGGCGTCCGGAAGTCGAAGACGGACAGGGTGCCGACGGGCGACATCACCAGTTCCGACTCGGTCCTGCTGGGCGTCGGCGTGACGGTCGTGAGGACCTTGGCCGTGTGGGTCCCGCCGAAGGTCGTGCCCCAGCTGGCGACGAACGCGTCCACCTTGCCGGGGGTGACATAGACGTGCGTGGTGTCGTACTGGGGGCCCACCGCCGTGGTCGAGGCCGGCACGGCGGCCGCCCCGTCCCGAGCCGAGGACGGCGCCCCGGATCCCAGCACGCTCAGTGCCACCATGACAGCAGGCACCACCCATGCCATCGCTCTGCGCTTCATTCCCGTTCCTTTCCGCCGGAGCCGTACACATCGAAAGCTAGGCACCGAGCGCGGGAGCGATCATGCAGACAGCGCCCCGGCTCTTGCCCTTCCGGGAACAGTGCCGACCGGACGTCAGGTCCCCAGGTGCACACCGCGCCACTGCACCGGCGACATCCCGTACGTCTCGCGGAACGTCCGGCTGAAGTGGGAGGGGTTGGTGAAACCCCAGCGGGCGGCCACCGCCGCGATCGAACGGTGGGCCGCGCCGGCGTGGGCCAGCTCCTCACGCGCCGCCTCGAGCCGTCGGGTGCGCACCCAGGCGTTGACCGTGGTGCCCTGGAGCTGGAAGATCCGGTGCAGATAGCGCAGGGAGATGCTGTGCTGATCGGCGATGGCCTGGGGGGTGAGTCCGGGATCCTGCAGCCGGACCTGGACGGATGCGGTGATCCTCTCCCACAGCGCCGGCGCGGACCGACTGCTGACCTGCTCCAGGGCCAGGGTGGCCAGGATCTCCGCCGCGATGCGGGCGAGGTCGTCGCGTCGGGTCGAGTCCGCCCGGATGACCTCGTCGACGAGCCCGCGCAGCAGCGGCATCAGCAGCGCCGCCGCCCCGTCCCCGGTGTCGTCCACCACGGTCGCCGTCAGCGCGGACAGCTGCCCTTCCTCCAACCGGAGCAGGGCGCGGGGCAGCATGAGGACCCGGGCCCGCTGCCACTGGGGCAGCACGATCCGGTACGGGCGCCGGGCGTCATGGAACGCCAGCCGGCCGGGCCGGAGTTCGGCGGTGCGGCCGTCCTGAAGGAGCAGTGCGGTGCCGTCCAGTTGCAGACGCACCAGGATGTGGGTGCTGGGGGCCTCGGCCACCGTGCGGGCGCTGCGTAGGATCGTTCCCGGCCCGAACTCCTCGGTGGCGACCTGGAGTGCGCCCAGACGCTCTGCGGTCAGCTCTCCCGCCCACGGGCGGCCGCCCTCAACGGCGACCTCCAGACCCACGAAGACCTGCGACAGCACGCGTCCCCAGGCGGCGACACGGTCCCTGGGGGCAAGTCCCCGGGTGGAGAAGGAAATCCCCTGGCCGGGGGTGGTCAGCGATGCGGTCAGCACAGTACTTCTCCCATCACGCGATTCGCACGCTGCCGGTCGAGCCAGTCGGTGGGAGACAGGCCGAACGAACTGCGGAAGGCCCTGCTGAACCGGGCGGGACTGCTGAAACCCCAGCGTCGCGCGACCTGTCCCAGGCTGACGGATCCCGGTGCCTGTACGGCGAGGTCCCTGCGGCACTCGTGCAGGCGCAGTTCCCGGATCCACTGGCACACGGTGGTGTCCTCGGCCTCGAACAAGCGATGCAGATAGCGGACGGAGATGCCGTGGGCGTCGGCGACGGCCCGGGGGGTCAGACCGGAATCCGCCAGGTGCCAGCGGATGAAGGCCTTGATCCGCAGCAGCAGGACCCGGTCGGCACCGGGCAGTACGGCGAGATCCTCGCCCAGTTGATCCACGGCCGTGGCCGCCATGAGGCCGATGACGCCCTCGGCCAGCCGCTCCGCCACCGGTGTCGCGTACGCCTCGGAGGTGTCCGCCAGCCGCTCCAGCAGCGGGGCGAGCAGGGCGGTCAGACCACCGCTCGGACGCACGGCCTGCGCGGTGAGTCGACTCAGATCTGCCTCCGACGGCCCGAGCAGGTCCCGCGGGACCGCGAAGATCTTCAACCGGAAGCGCTCGGGGAAGGTGGTGCGGAAGGGCCGGACGGTCTCGAAGAACCCGATGTCACCGGCCCGCAGCTCGGTGGTGCGGCCGTCCTGTTCGACCTGGGCCCGGCCGGTGCTCTGGAGCGCCACGAAGATGTCCCGCCCGTCGCCGCGGGCGATGAAGCGCGGTGAGCGGTGGACCCGGCCCGGATCGCATTCCACCGTGATGATCCGCAGGTCGCCGAGGTGATCGGTGCGCATGGCCGCGTCATAGGTACGGCCGTCGGTGGCGATCTCCATCCCGACCAGGGTCGCGAGCACGGCGTCGTGCCAGAAGTCCAGGCTCTCGCGCGCCGGAACCGAACGGGTGCTCAGCACCTGGGCTCGCGGACTCGTGCAGGAAGCCGTCCACCAGCTTCTCTCCCCGTGGGGGTCGATCACGGTTGGCATGTGGTGAGCATGCGGTCGAGGCACGAAGCCACGCATCGGTCGGTCGACTGGTCACCGGCCCGTTCCGCACGCCCTCAGTGCAATCGGGCACCCAGAAAGGCGCAACCGGTCACGAGAGCTGCCCGAGTGGGCGGGCTGTCGTGCAGGGCATGCAGGGCCACGAAGTCGTGGACCGTGCCGAGGAACCGTACGGCGGACGCCTCGACCCCGGCTTCGCACAGATTCCGCGCGTACTGCTCGCCCTCGTCCCGGGCCACGTCGGCCTCCGCGGTGACGATCAGCGTCGGCGGCAGCCCCACCAGGTCCTCAGTGCGTGCCCGCAGCGGGGACGCGGTGGGCTCGTCGTGCAGGGCCGCGTCCGTTACGTAGCGCGCCCAGTACGTGCGCAGGGCACGGCGGGTGAGCAGGTATCCGGTGGCGAACTGCCGTTGCGAGGGGCTGTCGCAGCGGGAGTCGGTGAGCGGGTAGTAGAGCAGCTGTGCGCTGAGCCGCGGCCCGCCCCGGGACTTCGCCAGCATGGTCACGGCGGCGGCCAGCGTGGCACCGGCACAGTCGCCCGCCACGGCCACCCGGCGTGCGTCCAGGCCGAGTTCGTCGGCTCGGGAGACCGCCCGGACGAGCAGCTCGTAACACTCCTCCAGCGCCACGGGGTAGCGGACCTCCGGGGTGCGGCTGTACTCGGGGACGACGGCGCACACCTGCGCGCCCCTGACGACTTCGCTGATGAGGCGGGCATGGGTCTGCGCATCGCCCAGTGTCCACCGGCCGCCGTGCACGTACAGGAGGGTCGGCAGCGGGCCGGTCGCGCCGGCCGGGCGGACGGTCCAGAATCCGAGCAGCCCGGACGGGCCGACCGATGCCACGCGGTAGACCGCGTCCACGTCGAAGTCCCCGAACCGGTCGACCTGGGCCTCCCGGAGCGCCTGCCGCGCCGTGTCGGGGCCGAGGTCGTCGAGGGACGGGGGCGCGGCGGACGCGGTGACGAGCCGCCGCACCACGGGGTCGAGGACGACGGCCGCGCGGGAGTCACCGCCCGACCGGCCCCCGGGGGTTCTCCCCATCACGCACTCTCCTCTGGCTGGGCGGCGCCCCTCGTCGGCGGGTTCGTACGGAACCGGCCGGTCCCCGCCTCACCTGTCCTGGAGGAGGTCACGCAGTTGCTGGCGGCGGCTGATGCCGAGCTTCGGGTAGACGTTGTACAGGTGGGAGCCCACGGTACGCGGCGAGAGGAAGAGCTGTTCACCGATCTCACGATTCGAAAGGCCGCTCGCGGCCATCAGGACGATCTGCCGTTGCTGTGCCGTCAATTGCTCCAGCAGGCCGGAGGTGTCGGGGGTGGGTGCCGCTCCGCTGGCGCGCAGTTCGCGGGCGGCGGCCGTGGCGAGGGCGCCCGCGCCGAGGCGTTCGGCGGTTTCCCGCGCGGTGGTCAGCTGCTGACGCGCCTCGCGTGTCCGGCGGCCGCGCCGCAGCCAGATGCCGTAGTTGAGGCGGACGTGGGCGCGTTCCCACGGCCACCGGTCCGCCTCGTGGTTGACCAGGGCGAGGTGGAAGTGCTGCTCGGCGTCCTCGTCCGGGTCGATCAGGGCGGTGGCATGGTGCAGGAGCAGCGTCATCCTGGTGCTCGGGCGGTCCCCCTGCTCCGCCCGGGCCCTCGCGAGGATCGGCACGACGTCGGCCGTGCGGCCGGTGCGTTGGGCCGCGACCGCGAGTTCGGCGATGCTCCGGGGCGACAGGACGGGGTGCAACGGTGAACCGTCGACGGTGAACAGCTCACGCAGCTGCCGCCAGGCGCCGTCCCAGTCCCCGAGCGCGATGCAGGCGAGTCCTTGAGCGCGCAGCAGGCGTGCGTGGGTGGCCCGGTTCTCGTCCAGGCAGACGACGCGCCAGATCGGCGGGGTGAGCCAGGGCTCCGGCGGGACGGTTCCGCGCAGCGCCTGCAGGGCCAGGGCCTGTGCCTGAAGATCCGCCTGGAGGCGTGGCAGGCGCAGCACCGCGGCCTCGGCCGTGGCCTCCCGGACCAGGTCCTCGGCCTCGGTGAACCACCCGATGCTCACGAGGGTGTCGACAAGGGCGAGGACGGTCCAGCCGCGGATGCCGAAGGCACGGGCGGTCCGGAGCTGGGCGTCGCTCTCGCGGAACTGTCCCAGACACACGTCCGCCTCGTCCGCGAGGTAGGCCGCCGAGAGCGCTGCCATGCGGCAGGCCGGCGTCTCCAGGCCGTCCAGCGGTACACCGTACGCACGAACGAGGCTCTTCGGCGAGCCTGTCGCGGACTGCGGCCGGACCACCGCGCTGACCAGCGCGTCCAGTGCCTGCTGCGTTTCCGGCCGGTCCAGGTGGCTCTGCGGCTCGGTCACGAGAGGACGGGGCCGGCCGGTTTCGGCCTCCCGGACCGGGTCGGCTCCCCGGCCGCGGCCGGCCTCCCGGGCACCCCTGGCCTCCCGGGCGCCCCTGGCCTCCTGGGCACCGTCGGCCTCCCGGGCACGGTCGAGCAGTGTGGACAGGCCGGCCCGGTGTTCCGGCAGACCGGACTGGACGGCAATGCCCGCCGCCACCGCCGTCAGCGCGAGCGCGACGGACGGGCCCACCACCGGAAACTGCTCCGAGGCGTCGACCAGGAGATCGAAGGCCTCCCGCTGGGCGGACTCCAGAGACAGCGTCGAGGCCAGGGCGCCGGCCGCCGCGCAGGCGAGTTCCGGATCCCCCGGGTCCTGGACGAACCGGCCGTACAGGTCCCTGACCCAGCCGGGATCCCCCACCGCATGCGCCGCCACCACTGCTTCGGCCAGCCGGCGTGCGCGTGCCCGCGGCCGTGGGCTGAGCCGGGCCGCCTGCTCCAGGGCCCGCGCGGTGCCCACGACGTCCCCGTGCCGCCACGCGGAGTCCTCGAGCGCGGCGGCCACGGACTCGCTGGTTCGCACGGTGGCATTGGCCAAGTGGCGTGCTCTGTTCTCCGGCTGCGTGACGGCCTCGGCGAGGTCCACGTGGGCTTGCTGCCGCTCGCCCGCCGGATGCCGCGAGAACACGGCCGACCGCGCCAGCGGATGTCGGAAGACGAGGCGGTCCTCGATGAGCGAGACCAGACCGGCCGCCTCCGCCGGGGCCCACACCGCGAGATCGTCGGTGTCCAGGGCCGCCATGAGGGTGGCGACGCTCTCCCCAGGCACGGCCGCCGCGGCGTACAGCAGGGCCCGTCCTGTCTCGGGAGGCAGCGCGTCGAATCGTGCCGCGAAGGCGTGAGCCGTCAGGGGAGGACGCGCCGGCACGCCGTCGCCGCCCCCCGCTCGGGAGTCCATGGGCACACGGCGGCTCAGTTCGACCAGGGCCGAGGGGTTTCCTTCGGCTTCCTCCAGGATCTCCAGCCTGCACCGGGCGGTGGGCGCCGTCGGCTGCCGGTCCAGCAGCGCCGCGGCCGAGAGCACGCTCAGCGGGCCCAGGTGCAGCGTCTCCATACCGGGGGGCAGGCCGGGCGGGGGCGCGTCGCCGCGCACGGTGAGCAGCAGCCTGACCGGGCGACCGGCCAGGAGCCGGATCCCCGCGCAGAGCGCGTCGACGAAGGCGCGGTCGCAGGCGTGGATGTCGTCCACGCACACCAGTACCGGCCGGAATGTGGCGAGCCGGTCCAGCAACGCCAGCAATGCGGCCTGCACCTGTCCGTCGTCCGGCCCTTCGTCCGGCCCGCCGTCGTGGGAGGCGGGGTTCATGACGGCGCCCAACACCTGTCCGTGCACGGCGGGCAGGCCGGGCAACTCGTCCAGGACCGGCGCCAGCAGTTGCTGCAGGCAGGCGCGGGCGCGGCAACGGTCCTCGGCCCAGCCCTGCGCCGACAGGACGAGCATGCCGTCGCCGATGGCCCGTTCCCGGGCATGGTGGAGCAAGGTCGTACGACCGATCCCCTCCTCCCCGAGGAGCAGCAGCGCCTGGGGGCTGCCGGGCTGTCGCGTCACACACCGCAGGATCCGCTCGATCTCGCTGTCACGACCCAGGGGACGCGATGCCGCCGTACGGCAGGACCGGCGGTCGGCTTCCTCGCCGGTCGCCGGTCGGGATGGGTGGACCGTCATACACGTACTCCGGACCTGCTCGGCTGCCCACGGCTGCGGGCATGTTCCCTGGCCGAGTTCATAATCGGGGAAACGAGGCCGCGATGCTTCTGTCACATGACCGGTCGTCCGCCGTTTCCGGCCTGACCGGCGTCAGGACCGCGGGCGGCGGCCCCGCCGCGGCTTGCGTGCGGGCAGCGGCCCGTGCGCGTGCGACGGTATGTGCGCGTGCGGCTGGCCGTGACTGACAGGATGACCGGGGTCATGATCACCGGCTGGAGGAGTACGACCATGGTGCACGTGGGTCCCGACTACCCCGCCGAGCCGGGCATCCTCGGCAGGACCGCCGAGCTGTCCCGCATCGAGGGACTGCTCGGGGCGGTCGACGGCACCGGCCCGCAGGTACTCGTGCTGACCGGGGAGCCGGGAGCGGGCAAGAGCACCCTCGTCGACTGGACTGCCGGGCAGGGCCGAGCACGCGGGCTGTGGATCCTGCGCGTGCGCGGCAGCGAGGGCGAGGCCGGACTAGGGCTCTCGGGTGTCCATCAGCTCCTGCACCCGCTGCTTCCCGGCGACGCACTGCCTGCCCAGCAGCGGGAGGCCCTCGACCGCGCCTTCGGGCTGACGGCGGCGCCGGACGACGCGGCTCTCGACCAGCTGTCGCTGTGCGTCGGCGTACTCGCCCTCATCGGCGACGCCGCCGCGCGCCGGCCGCTGCTCCTGCTCGTGGACGACGTCCAGTGGCTGGACCTCGGCTCGGTGGACGTGCTGGGCTTCCTCGCCCGGCGCCTGGAGGGCAAACCGGTGGTGATGCTGCTCGCGGCCCGCGAGGACTCCGTGCCGGCCCGCTTCGACCGGGACTTCCCGCAGGTGTCCGTGGGCCCGCTGAACAGGGCGGCGGCGGGTCTGCTGCTGGATGCGCAGCCGAACCCGCCTCGCGGCCGGGCCCGCGCCCAGATCCTCCAGCAGGCCGCCGGCAACCCGCTGGCCCTGATCGAGCTGCCCAGAGCTCTTGCCCGGGGCCGGACCGGCACGGGTCAGGACGGCGGCGCCGCCCTGCCACTGACCGCACGCCTGGAGAACCTGTTCGCCGCCGACCTGCCCGGGCTGCCCGAGGCCACGCGCGAGGCACTTCTCCTGGTCGCCGCAGCGGGCACCGGACACCTGTCCGACCTCCTGCGCGCCGCTCCGTCGTCGGACGTCGTGCAGGCGCTGGACCCGGCGGAGCGCGTCGGACTGGTGCGGATCGAGAACGGCCAGGTCCTGCTCCGCCACCCGCTGGTGCGCTCGGCCATCTATCACTCGGCCTCCTTCGCCGAGCGTCGCCGAGCCCATCTCGCCCTGGCCTCCGCTCTCACCGGGGAAGCGGACCGCCGCGCCTGGCATCTGGCCGCGGCGGCGACGGGTCAGGACTCGGAGGTCGCCGACGCGTTGGCGGAGAGTGCCGAGCGGGCGCGTGCCCGGGGCGGGTACGCGGCGGCCGCGTCGGCACTGGAACGCGCCGCTCAGCTGACCCCGGCACCGGAGATGGGTGCCCGGCGCCTGCTCATGGCCGCGCAGGCCGCCATGTTCGCCGGCCATCCGCAATGGGTCGACGAGCTCAGCGGCCGGGTCGGCGGCCTGACCGAGAACCCGCGGCTGCGGGCGGAGGCCTCCCTGCTGGGCGGGTGGGCCCTGGGCGTGACACTCCGTCACGATGACGCGCTGACCCTGCTGTTCGGTGTCGCCGAAGCCACCGCCACCTCGGCACCGGACCTGGCGCTGGGTGCCCTGCACACCGCCGCGACGTCCGTCTACAACTCCGGTACGGCCTTCCACCGGGCCGAACTGCGCCGGATCGGCGCCCTGATCGGTGAAACCGGCGACCCCGCCGCCCTCGCCTGGACCCAGTCGGCCATCGATCCGCACCGCCAACGGGCCCGGCTCATGGGGCTGTTGAAGGACGCGCTGGCCGCCATGTCGCCGGAGTCCTTGGGGGATCTGACGGCGCTCGGCGGCGCGACCTGGATCCTGGACGAGACCGAGCAGGCCGTCCGCCTCCTCGGGCAGACCATGGACGTCATACGCCGCGCCGGCAGCGCGGGCACGAACGCGACCGTCACCCAGGCGCTCGCCCTCGCCCTGTTCGAGAGCGGTTCGTGGACGGCGTCCCAGGACGCGGCGGACGAGGCGTTCTGGATGGCGACCGAGGCGGGAGCCGACAACGTGACCCTGGGCTCCTGCATCCTCCAGGCCACCCTGCGCGCGCTGCGAGGGGACCATGCGACCGCGCGAGCGCAGGCCATGGAAGCCGTACGGGGCGTGGACCTGCGCAGGTCCCTGAGCCTCCAGGTCAGGCACCGGCACGCCCTGGGCATGGCCGCGTTCGTCGCCGGGGACCACGCCGACGCCTACGAGCAGCTGCGCGCCACCTTCACCCGCGACTTCCGCCCCGCTCCCGTCCACTACCACGCCTCCGTCTACTACCTGGGCGACCTGGCCGCCGCGGCGGTCCGCGCCGGCCGGACGGACGACGCGCGCACAGTGGTCGACGCCGTCGAGCACAGCCTGGAACCCGACAGGTCCCCCCGGCTGGCCGCCGTCCTCCACCGGGCCACCGCCCTGCTGAGCGACACCGAGGACGCCGAGGACCACTTCCGTGCCGCCCTCGCCGACTCCGCCACAGACTGCTGGCCCTTCGAGAGGGCGCTCACCCGACTCGACTTCGGCGAGTGGCTGCGCAGGCGCCGCCGCAGCACCGAGGCACGCCCGCACCTCAACGCGGCGCTGGAGTGCTTCCAGCGGCTCGACGCCCGGCCCTGGACCGATCGCACCGCCGCGGAACTGCGGGCAGCAGGAGCCCCGATGACGGCGGCGACGGCCGCGAGTGCGGCGGACGCACTCACCGCGCAGGAACGGCAGATCGCGGAACTGGCTGCCCAGGGCCTGACCAACCGCGACATCGCGGCCCGCCTGTACCTCTCACCCCGCACCGTCGGCTATCACCTGCACAAGATCTTTCCCAAGCTGGGTGTCCGCGCCAGGGCCCAACTCCGCGACGCCCTTTCGCCGGATCCGCCGCAGTGATCGGCTGCGACCTCGCTCGCGCCGCTTTCCACGACGCCAGTGACGATGACCCACCGCACGCATATGGACGCCGACGGCTCCGGCAACGGCGCGCTCCTGCAGATATGGGACTGCTACGACGGCGGTACCCCGGCTCCTTGGCCACCGTGTACCGGCCAATCCGCTCGGGCATCCCCGCCATCTACCGCTCCGAACTCCTCAACCATCCCCGCACGCCCACCAGCCAGGACACGGGGGCGCCGATCAAGCCTAGTCGTTCCCGGTCCGGGGTTGAGAAGGTTCTGCTGATCGAACGGGGAGTACCGGCCAATCGAATACCGCCGCGGAGGGCAGAGACGCACTCCGCATCGTGGGGCGCTGCAAAGCAGGCAGCTGGACCGCTCGTGGAGCTGGTGGCTCGCGATCAGGCGGATGCGGTGAAGCTGAGAAGGATGGGGAACCTGCCGCGAATGTCGGACGAGTCGGCTGTCGCCGGAATCAGTCCGAGCCGGGACAGACCAACGGATTAAGCGGCCAGCCGCCTTGCCCCAAACAGTGATCAATCGGCGCAAGGCGGCAAAACCGACGTGCACCATTTCTATACGGGATGTGTCAGCACCCACGAGTCACCCGGCCCGGCGCCCGGCAGCGCATGCCTCAGCCCCCAGCCGAGCCGTACTCAAGTACGGCCACCCCTCAGAAGATCCACGTAACCCTCCCCGACAAGCCACCCAGCGTGACGGAGTCCGTCGCAGCCGCCCTCCTGGAGCTCCTTCGCGCCGTGATCGCCGATCCGGGGCGGCAGCGTGCGCGCGGTCCCTGAACCAATCACCGATCCGGGGCGCATCTCCTGTCTGGACATACGCCGCCGAGACCGGCTCGCCGGAGTGATCCACGAGTACCGACACGCCGCCTGACCTGGTCGGACGAAATATTCGGCAGCCGCAGGGTCGGCACCGTCCGCCGCGAGTGCACCGACCGCCTACTCATCATGAACGAACGGCACCCGCGCACCGACCCGAACACCTACACCGACCACTACAACCGGCACCGCCCCCACCGATCCCCACACCAACGATCTCCCCAAGCCTCGGAGACCAGCCAGACGGCACCTGTCATCCCCTTCGGTGGCCGCGTCCGCCGCACTCAACTACTCGGCGGCCCCATCAACGAGCCCCAGCAAGCAGCCTGACGGCAGGAACACAAACGGCCGGATCATCAGCCCGAACCAGGGTTTTCACGCGGGTCACCCATACCGCTGCCCGGGAACCCGAGTGCCCCGGTTATCCGGATTTACCGACAGAGATCATGTTCATCTCGGTGAATTCACTGGGTATTACGCTGTCGTGAGCCATGACTTCTGAATCCACCGCAGCTCCCGACACCGACTGGTTTCGGCTGGCAATTCGAGCGGGCTTCGGCATCTCACCGGCAGAAGCGGACGCGGATTTCGCGGAGTTGCCGGGCTGCCGCGCCGCGGTCTGATTCCGGCCGGATCCACACACTTCCTCCGGTCGGTTCCGCGTCCACTCCCCCTCCTCGGCGCCGAACACACGCGTGGCAGGCCGGCCTGTGGGGCGAAAGCACGCGAGTGGCGGCGAGGTCGTGCCCATCCTTTGGTTGACGGGTGAAGATTGTGTATTAGGGTGAATGCGGTCCTGTCGATCGCCACCGAACGGCAGGACATCCCAGGGAGTTCCGCCCCGTCCGTTCCCAAGTTGCCCGTATGCCAGTCAAGTTGATCCCTGGCGTCGTATCGATACGGCGCCACAGCCGAATGGCGGACCCTTTCTGGGTGCTGGATGGGCATCCGGCACAGCGGAACCCCGTGCCGGTCATCGGCCTGTCCCCGGCAACCGCGACCGGATGTGCAGCGGTCACGGCGGTCTCCGCTCCCCACTGCTCTGACACTGAATTTCCCTCATAGTGATGACGATTCAATCTGAAGCGGGAGGCGCCCGGTGATATTCTCCCGTGCGTCGCGAGGACGCCGTGACGCACCGGATGCCACGGCGCAGTCACCGGAATCAGCAGCGCCTCCTTCCACTCCCTCGCCCCCGGCGCCGAGTGCGCTGCCGGACCTCGTGCCGCTGACTGCGGAGGAAATCGCCCTGATGCGCGCGAGTGTGGCCGTGGTCGGCGCGTACGCAGCGGACATGACGGTGTATTTCTACGCCATTCTGTTCGCACGCTACCCCGAGGTGCGCGGGCTCTTCCCGGACAACCTGGACGTCCAGCGCGACCGGTTGCTGCGCGGGCTGCTGCAGATCGTCGACCTCGTCGACGACCCGGAGAACCTGATCCGGTTCTGCGGCCGGCTCGGTCGCGACCACCGCAAGTTCGGGGCGCTGAACGGCCACTACCCCGCGGTGGGCGAGTGCCTGCTCGCAGCCCTGGCCCGCTACGCCGGTCCGGCGTGGAGCCCTGAGCTGGCCGCCGCATGGACGCACGGATACGGCGTCGTCGCACAGGTGATGATGCACGCCGCGGGGGAGGACGCCCGCACGGCGCCCGCGGTGTGGGAGGCGGAGATCATCCACCACCTGCACCGCGGCCATGGCATCGCGGAAATCACCGTGCGGCCCGACGCGCCCTACCCGTACACGGCAGGCCAGTACGCGAGCGTGGAGACGCCCTGGCACCCCAAGACGTGGCGCTACTACTCGCCCGCGCACGCGCCGCGACCGGACAACACCGTGACCTTCCACGTGCGTGCGGTCGCCCAGGGCCAGGTCAGCCAAGGCCTGGTCTACAGCGCCAAGCCCGGGGACGTGGTGCGGCTCGGACCCACTCAGGGCGACATGACGCTCGACCCGCGCAGCGACCGGGATCTGGTGTGCGTGGCCGGCGGGACCGGCATGGCCCCCATCAAGGCCCTGGTCGAGGACGCGGCCCGCACCGGGACAGAGCGCTACGTCGACGTCTTCGTCGGCGCTCGGACCGCCGAGGAGCTCTACGGCCTGGACGACATGCTCAGGATGTCCCAGCGGCACCACTGGCTCTCTGTGCGGGCCGCGGTGTCGCACGAGCGTATTGCGGGGCTGGAGGGTAGCCTGCCGCGGGTGCTGAACGAGTTCGGGCCGTGGTACCGGCACGAGGCGTTCCTCTCCGGCCCGGTGGACATGGTCACGCAGGCCGGCGCCACCCTGGCCCGGCAGGGCATCCCGCAGGAGCGGATCCATTTCGACCCCTTCGACGTGCCCGCACTCGAGGCCGCGTTACTGCCCCGGAAATTGCGGGAACCGCCCGAGGACTGAGCGTCCGGCCGACCCGGCCCCGGCCGTGCGGCCACTCGCTTGCCGCGCCCGCCTGCCGGACTCGGCATCGCCCCTTCCGCTCCCGGCCGTGCGGCCGCCGTACCACCGCCGGCGCGCCGGGCTCGTGTGAGCACCAGACCCCGAGCAGGAGAGAATCCGATGCAACTCCCCCCTTCGTCCGGCCCGGCTCCGCGCCGACCGTCGGCGCACGAGGCCATCCTGGCGGCCGCCGAGGTGTTCATCCGGCAGTACGCCGCCGAGAACCCGGGCGCCGGCGACCCGCGTCGGCGGCTCGCGGAGGTCACCGCGGAGGTGGAGCGCTTCGGCACGTACGAACACACTGCGGCGGAGGTGGCGTACGGCGCGCGGGTGGCCTGGCGCAACGCGGCGCGCTGCATAGGCCGGCTCTACTGGAACAATCTGATCGTGCGGGACCTGCGGCACGTCACGCATCCCGACGACATCGCCAGTGAGTGCTTCGAGCATCTGCGGATCGCGACCAACGGAGGCCGTATCCGGCCGGTCATCAGCGTCTTCGCCCCCGATCGCCCCGGCCGTCCCGCCGCCACGCTGCTGGGCGAGCAGTTGGTGCGCTACTCGGACGACCCGCGCAGCACCCACCGGGTGGCGCTGGCCCGGGACTTGGGCTGGAAAGGCGGTGAAACACCCTTCGAGATACTGCCGTTGCTGGTGCAGCCCGGCTCCGGCCTGACTCCGGAGTTCTACGAGGTGCCCGAGGACGCCGTGCTGGAGGTGCCGTTGACGCATCCGCACCATCCCGGGTTCGCCGCCCTCGGTCTGCGCTGGTACGCGGTGCCGGCCGTCAGCGACATGTCGCTGGAGATCGGCGGGGTCACGTACCCGGCCGCGCCCTTCAACGGCTGGTACATGGGCACCGAGATCGGCTCGCGCAACCTCGCCGACACCGACCGCTACAACCTGCTGCCCGCCGTCGCCGAGCTGTTCGGCCTCGACACCCGCAACGAGCGCACTCTGTGGCGCGACCGCGCCCTGGTCGAGCTCAACCTGGCGGTCCTGCATTCTTACGAGCAGGCGGGGGTGAGCATGGCCGACCACCATACGGAGTCGCGGCGGTTCCTCGCGCACGTGGACCGCGAGAGGCGGCACGGGCGCCCGGTGCCGACCGACTGGAGCTGGATCGTCCCGCCCCTGTCCGGAGGGGCGACCGCGGTGTTCCACCGCTACTACGACCCCGAGGATCCCGAGCTACGGCCGGCCTTCGTGCACCGGACCGCAGAGGTGCCGCAGGGGTGCCCCTACGGCGCAGCCTGAGAGGGCGTTCCGCCGCGCGCGACCACGCCTCGCCTACCTTTGTCCGACCACCTCGCCCAGCCACCGCGTCAAGGTTTCGCGAACCTCGTCCGGATCGGGGTCCTCGGCCGCCCAGGCAGCGTAACCGTCGGGTCGGACCAGTAGCGTGGGCCGCAGGCCGGCTGCGGGGGATGCGGTCACCACCCGCCCTTCCCACGGCGCGGCGACTGCGGCGACGTCGCGGCCCACCAGTACGAACGTGCCTCGTCGCAGGGCCTCATACAGCCGTGCCGGTTCCCCTGCCAGTCGGAGGTCCGGTACCCGGCGCCCGGCAAGCGGGTGGGAGCCCCAGGGTGCGGGGTAGGTGATCCCGATGCCGGAGATGCTGCGGGACGCACGCGGCTCTATGACACGTAGCTGGTGCGCGATGGCGGCCAACGAGGCGCGCAACGCGCGGACTGCAGGTGACCCGGTGATGACGGCCGTGAGGAGTGCGTGACTGACGTGCAGCACCCTTCGGGCCACCGGATGGCGCTCCGTGTGGTAGCTGTCCAACAACTCGTCATCAGCCCAGCCGCGCACGACAGCTGCCAGTTTCCAGCCGAGGTTGGCGGCGTCCTGCATCCCGGTGTTCATGCCCATGCCCCCGGCGGGCGAGTGGACGTGCGCGGCGTCGCCCGCGAGGAACACCCGCCCTTGCCGGTAGCGGGGTACCTGTCGTTCGTCGCTGTGGAAGCGGGAAACCCAACGGGCATCGTGCATCCCGAGGTCGTCACCGATGGTTCGCCTCGTGATGTCCCGGACCTCCTCCATCGTGACCGGCGCATCGTCGGGCAGCTGCTGCTGTTGCCGGTCCCAGGCGATGACCCGGTACCAGCCGTCCCCGAACGGCGCGAAGAAGGTGAAGCCGTGCTGGTTCGAGGCGAAATTGAAAGCTTCGTCAGGGGCGCGTTCAAGCAGTACATCGGCCAGCATCACGGAGCGGATGGCCGACTTGCCGGGGAACGGCATGCCCAGGCTCCGCCGGACGGTGCTGCTCGCTCCGTCGGTACCGACCAGGTAGCGCGCTCGAAGTGTGGCCGTGGCACCGTCCGGATGGTTCGTTTCCGCGTCCACGCCGCCCGGGTCCTGCCGTATCCCTGTAACCCGGGTCCCCCGCACTATCGTCGCTCCCGCTTCCTCGGCCCGGCGCAGCAGAAGACGCTCCACCTGCCATTGGGGGACGATCAGCAGGAACGGAAAGCGTGTGCGAAGGCCGGAGAAGTCGATGCTGATGCGGCCGAACGGATGCAACGCCCGGACCGGTGAGCCGAGAGCGAGTAGTTCGTCGGCCAGGCCCCGGGCGTCGAGTTCCTCCATGGTTCGTGCGTGGATGCTGAAGGCGCGGCTCAGGTTGGATTCGTGATCGCGCCGCTCCACCAGCGTGACGTTGACCCCGGAGTCGGCGAGGTCGCCCGCCAGCAGAAGCCCGGTTGGCCCGGCACCGATTACCAGAACATCCACCGCTGATGCCCCGTGTTGGTCCGAAGAGCCACGAACTGACCCGCCGTTGGCATCCATATTCGTCAGTATCAGCCCCGGTTGTCGGATTTGCTAGTTGAGCCGGCGGACCGCGCATCTGACCGTTTGCCATCCGAGGACCTCAACATTCCGCCGACCCGAAGCGTCCTCTCGGCACCGCATGGATAGGAACGGCGGCCGATCGCGTGCGAGCTGGTTGTTCCCGGTACCATCGGAAATCCCGCTCTTGGGGTCACAACTCGGTGAGTCCGAGTTGGCGCAGCATGCCGAGTTCGTCGCTGCTGCCCCAGCGTTCGACGAGCTTTCCATCGCTGTCGAAGCGGCTGATCTGCATGCCCCGGTAGCTTGCCTTCCTGCCGGTCGCCGGCCGTCCCATCAGCGGCCCCAGATGCGTTCCGGTGATGGTGTAGGCAAAGGCCAACTCGTCGTCGGTGGCCACCAGATGCTCCACTGCGACGTGCAGGTCGGGAAAGGCTGCCCGGAGATCGGCGAACATGGCCTTGTACCCTTCGGGCCCCGGCACCTGTCCTGGGGCTGGATCATGGTCGATCGAGTCGGGTGCGACGATCTCGTCGAGGGCCGCGAGGTCGCCGGTGATGACCGCCTCTGCGAAAGCTGTCTGTGCGGCGATGTTCGTTTGCTGAGACATGGGCATTCCTCGGGCTCGTGCCGGCCACCGGTCTGCCGCCGGCCGCGTGAACGCGGGAAGACCGGTGAAACGGCACCTGGTCGGTCAGGCGCGTGCGAATTCAAGGAGGTCGTTGTTGAACCGCTCCGCGAACTCCGGCACCATCGGCAGTCCGTGCGGAGCACCGGAGTGGACCTTGAAGGTCACGTCCTTGACCAGTTGCGACGATTTTTTCGCGGATGCCACGATGGGGACGATCTGGTCGTCGTCGCCGTGAATGATCAGCGTGGGGATGTCGAACTCCTTGAGGTCCTCCGTGAGGTCAGTCTCAGAGAACGCTCTGACACAGTCGTAGGCGCTCTTGACGCCTACCGTCATGCTCCAGAGCCAGAACTCGTCACGGGTCCCCTGTGACACGGACGAGCCTTCGCGGTTGGCACCGTAGAACGGAGCGCTGAGGTCCTTGTAGTACTGGGACCGGTCCGTCAGCACACCTTGCCGGATCTCGTCGAAGACCTCGATCGGCAGCCCCTCCGGGTTCGCTTCCGTCCTGAGCATCAACGGGGGGATCGCACCCAGCAGGACCACCTTGGCCACACGCCTCGAGCCGTGCCGACCGATGTAGCGCGTCACCTCTCCGCCGCCCGTCGAGTGACCGACCAGGATGGCGTCGTGGAGATCAAGGTTCTCCAGGACCGATGCCAGGTCGTCGGCATACGTGTCCAGGTCGTTGCCCATCCACGGCTGGTCGGACCGTCCGCCTCCACGTCGGTCGTGGGCCACGGCCCGGAAACCGTTGTCCGCCATCAGCTTCAGCTGCGGATCCCACGCGTCCGCGATCAGTGGCCAGCCGTGGGAGAACACCACCGGCTGACCCGCCCCCCAGTCCTTGAAGAAGATCTGTGTGCCGTCCTTGGCAGCGGCAAAGGCCATGATCGCCTCGCTAGCACTTGTTCGGACTACACCCTTCATGGCCATTCAGCGCCCGATCCGGGCATGTGCGTACCACGTCCGACCAGCAGTGAACGCCCGTGAGGGCGAGGGCGATATTGGTGAAGGCAGTCGTTCAGTACAGCCTCCTCCCCACGCTACTCGGGACATCCCGCTTCAGCACGCCATGGCAGGCCACAGTGAGCACACACCCGTGGCTCATATCGAACGGGGCATGGAGTCCGGCATAACGGGCTAAGGTAGGCATCAGGAGACAGGCCACAACAGCATTGCTCGGCCCGTCTCTGAGCTGTCCGAGGGTCCTCAACGAGAGCTTCGCGGGTTGGATCGCCCAGGGGCGGCTCTGGGGACGACCAGGCCGTCGCCGGCCTGGCCAACGCTCAGGGAGCTTGGCCCCCGTTCGCCGCCGGGGACTCGACGGCCCCAAGTTGGAGGAGGTTCGGTCGGGACTCAGACCGCAACGGCGTCGGCCCTGGCGATCCAGCTCATGTGGTACCGCGGCAGTTCCGGAGCATCAGATACACCCCGCTCCTCCAGAGTCAGGACCTGGAAGTGCCCTGGGATGCCGAGCGCGTCGCAGCCGGTTTCCCAGTTCGCGCACCATATCCCCAGCGCTGCGGGAGCGTAGAACCGCGACGTGGTGGTGCTGTAGAAGTCGAGGCGCTTCATGGCCTGTCCGGCCTCGTCGGTGACGGCGACGCCGCGAGTGGACTGTCCGTTGAAGGCCGACGGCGACCATTGGCAGCTCTCGTAGGTACGCCCGAACAACGCGAACGGCGGGGCATCGACGGCCAGTGGCGCTGGATGCGGGAGTCCGCGAAGAACAACGATGTCAGAGGGAGCCGGCCACTTTGCAACCGCTGTACGACGCGAATGGTCAGCGGCTTGAAGCGTGACCGGTAACCGACGGCGCAGACACAGATCACGTGGTCGCGCTCGGGGTCGAAGCGGCTGCCGAGCTGCTCCCGGTGAGCGTCGATCAACTGGCCGCTCTGGTAGGAGCGGCAGGAACGTCGTGAGCGCGTGATCTCGACGGCGGCGAGATCGTCACGCCGCAGCGGCACCGCCTCGTTGGGCCGCAGCCCCAGCTTCACCGTGATCACGTCGAACGCGGCTGTCGCGAGCAGAACGATGCCGATGCCGGCCGGCAGCCAGAACAGGGGTACCTGCCAAAAGTCAATCAGCTGTCCCATGGCCGCCATGACCAGGAAGATCGCCGTGGCGACCGCTGGCGGGATGTACGGGAGCCAGGCAGTGGACTGCAGTTACGTCTTCGTCCGCTTCAGCACGGTGCGCGACTTGTGGGCCACGTCCGGTGATACACCTGATAAGTGCACACCATCAGCGTGTGACTCAGCGCCGCGTCGAGCCGTGCAGCCTTGCCGCCAGGGTGGCCTGTCCCGAACGATGCGGCCACCAAGGCAGGAGACAAAGCGGTGGTGGCGTCAAGGTCCAACGTTGAGGCGTTTGGAACTAGATGCCCGGATTGCACGTAACCGCACGCTCTGATACCTCGACGTGAGTGGACATCCGTCCGTCTGCCCCGCCGGGTTGGCCTGAACTTGCGGCGTCCGCCATCACTTCTCGGCGCGCTGGGTGATGGCCGCCTCGGTACCGTCCCCCAGGAACTCGTACCAACGGCGTTCGAGGCAGACATAGCGCACGTCCGCTTCAACGAGGCTGAGGAAACCCGACACAGTCTCGCTGAGACGTTGTTGCAGCCCCCGGTCGGCCAGCGTTCCGTCCTCGGTGAAGGCTTGGTAGCTGTTGGCCAAGCTGAACATGTCCGGGTAGACGCGGGTGCCCAGGTGTTCCAAGGGAACCCGCAGAGCCCACAACCCGCGGTTGCCTCCGACCAGCGACGGCGAGGCGGAGACGAGCAGCGCGTGCTTGGTCTTGAACGGCTGCGGCCGGACACGCGAGACCCAGTCGATGGCGTTCTTCAGTACTCCCGGCACGGACGCGTTGTACTCCGGCGAGGAGATGACGAAGGCATCGCTCTGCTCAAGCCGGTCCCGTAGGGCGAGAGCGCCAGGCGGCAGCCCTTCGTCAGCCTCCATGTCACCGTCGTACAAAGGCAGGTCGAAGTCGCGCATTCTGGCGAGGTCGACGGCAGCACCGGTGTCGGAGATGAGCCGGGCCACGAGGGAGGCGAGGCGAGCGTTGGCAGAATCAGCCCGCAGAGCCGCTCCGAAGACCAGGAACCGCAGCAGGCCGGGAACCGAGTCCGTGGGCATGGGGTCCGTCCTTCCGTCGCGGGCATGCGCCTCCAAGAGGGCGCCCTACCCACCAGTGTCGTTGCCCGGCCGGCATCGTGCGACGGGGCGAGGAACCGACAGGCCCGAGCCAGGTCAGAACGATGGCTCGGCGGCCCCCGCGCGAAGTGATGCACCCTCGGCACTGGCAGGTCACCTCCATGCGATGCTCACGGAAGCTGAGGCCGACGGCATCGACGGCAGCGCTGAGGGCAACGGCGACGGACAGCAGCGGTACTCAACAGCCCAGCGCGGCACTGAACAAGTGCCGGCGCCCCAGCCCACCAGACTTGCCCGCATCTTCTCCAAGCGCTTGGCCGCAGGTTCAAGTCCTACCGGTGGGCGCCCACCCTCGCTTTCCCTTGGGAGTGTTTTCTGCTGGTCAGGGCAGGTGCCGCACGCAGAGAAGCGCCAGACCGCCCCCGATGACCGCTGAGAGGATCCGGCACTGTCCGGCTGTCACCGGGTTCCTGCGGGCGGCTGCGGCGAATACCCGGAGAAGTTTTCCAGCCGCCGTCAGGCCGTGCAGGCAGCGCGGGGAGGGAAGATCGAGCCAGGATCGCTGCCGACGTCCCGAAGCTGCCTCGAGATGAACGGAGCAGACAGGCGTGCGATCATCTGGCGGCTGGCACGGCGCCCTCGCCAAAGGCAGCCACGTCTTGTGGCGCCATGTCCTCATGGAGGCGGATAAACCGCACCTGGTGCCGCCAGGCCTCCGGTCCTGGCCAGTGTCCTCGTCGATCTCCGCGGCCAGTGCGGATTCGACGAGGACAACGTTGAGCGGTGGCCGAGACGTCCACGACGTTGTGAATCGTACGCGCTCCCGCGGGTGCCCAGGATCGGCAGCCGTGAGCCAGCCGACGAGGCGCCGGGCCGCCTCTGGGGACAAGGTGAGTGCTACAGGCGACCAGATGCAAGGCTCCGTCCCGGATATAGCGGCCCACCGAGAGGCTCTGCGGGCTGGGCGGGGTGCCCGTGATCTGCTCCACGGCAACAGTGCCCTGGCTCGCCACATCAATCATCAGGTGGGAAGATGGTGATCGAGGCGAGATAGATGTGATGGAACCTGAGATCGACTACAGAGCGGTGTTCCAAGCACTTCCCGGGGCGATCGCACTGTTCACCCCCCAACTTGTCTACGCAGACGTCAACGAAGACTTCCTGCGCACGTTGGGCCGCACACGCGGACAAGTGATCGGCCGCTACCTTCGCGACGACTACGCCGATATGCCGAACGACCCCGGCGCGGCCGTGGTACGCAACATCCAAGCGTCAATGCGCCAGGTGGCTGACAGCGGTGTGCCCAACACCATGGAGCTGCAGCGCTACGACATTGAGGACCCTGACGAGCCCGGGGTCCGGGGCGAACGCTACTGGAGCATGATCAACGTTCCCGTCTTCGACTCGGCCGGGCGAATGACGCTGTTGATGCACCGGCTGGAGGAAGTCACCGAACTCATTCGCGCCCGCGAAGTCGCACTGAGCCTGCAGGAGGCGATGCTGCCCGCTCCTCGCCCGGTCGGCCGCCACCCGGCAGCCGTACGCTACCGGCCGGCCATCGACACGCTGAACGTTTGCGGTGACTGGTACGACCTGGTCGACCTGCCGGGCGACCGCATCGCGGCCGCCGTCGGCGACGTCGTAGGGCATGGCTTGTCCGCAGCCCAGGTCATGGGGCAACTGCGCAGCGCGCTGAGCGCCGCCTCCCGCGCCGCCGACGGCCCCGCCCGGGCCCTGGAGGTCCTCGGACTGTACGCCCGCTCCGTCGACGGCGCCGAGAACACCACAGTGGCCAGCACGTTCATCGACTGGGACACCCACAGCATCACCTACAGCAGCGCCGGCCATCCCCCGCCAGCCCTCCTGCATATCGACGGCACCGTCGAGTTCCTGGAGCAGGCCACCGACCCTCCTCTGGGCGCCCGCCTCGAACACGGCCCTCGGCTCCAGGCCACCGTGCCATTCACCGAAGGCTCCGTGCTCGCCCTCTACACCGACGGCCTCATCGAACGACGCTGCGAAGACATCGACATCGGCCTCGCCCGGCTCGCCGACGCCCTGACTCGCCACCAGGCAGCCGACGCGGGAGCGCTTGCTGACGCCCTGCTCTCCGACTTGCTGCTGCCCGGCGGCGTCACCGACGACACCGCCTTGGTCATTGTGCGCCTGTGATTGAGCAGGTGGCTTTCACGGGTTCCTCGCCCCGCCCGTAGCCGATCGCATCAGTGGCCACGGCAGCAACCGAGTAGCGTTCAACAAAGGCCCCTGACCGTAATGCCTGGTCAGGGGTCTTCGGGCAATGGGTGCGCTCAGCGAAGGCCGAACCCTCGGTGACCGCCGATAGTCAGTTCGTCTTGCCGAGTGTCAGCTTGATCGGAGGAGTGCCGAGCACCTTCTTGCCTCGCGTGCGGGACGGCGTGTACGTGGGGTGGCCGGCGGTTGACCGACCGAGGGCACCTGCGGGCACCGCCGGTACCTTCTTCCCTGTGGACGGACAGCTGAGCGATGCGGAACTCGATGAGCTGGTCGAGCAGGCCACCGTTGACGCCTACGACGGCGAGGAGCAGCTCACAGGCCTTTTCACGATGCTCGCAGAGCAGCTGGCTGTTCCGTTCAAGTCGGTCGTTCTCGGGGTCGAGGTCACCGTGAAGAAGGTGGACCTGCTGCCCGGCAGCCAGATCGTGGCGGTCTGCACGCGCGGCAGGCACCGGCAGGCGATCGGCATTCTCGACCTTCCGTTGCCGGATCCGGCGCCCGAGGGGGCCGAGTGGATCGAGGCCTACCGGCACTGGGGCCCCTGAAGGCACCCAGGTCAGTGGCCGCCCGACAGCGCCGGCTGGTAGCCCTGATCGGCGAGCCAGGCCCGGGCCCGGCCCTGCTGCCGCTCCGCGGAGAACAACCAGTACCGCTGCAGCTGCGCCGGCGAAGTGGCCAGCATGTCCTTGAAACGGCGGAACGCTCCTGGACCCTGGATCGCGATGCCGAGGAACCGGGCGAGGTCCGGGTCGTCGAGGGTGGTGATGAAGTCCTCCATGTCGCGGTAGGCGTCCCGCGATCCCTCGCACGGGACGTCGAGCCACCGCTCAGTGCCTTCCGGTTCCTCCTCGTCCCATGACTCCTCTGTGTCCGCGAGGGCAGGCCGGCACTCACCGGTGTCCAGGTCGATACGGCCACCACCCCAGGCCGGGTCCCCTTCGAGCAAACTGGAGAGTTCCTCCAGGTCGACCGGCAGCGGCCGCAGCAGGCAGAGGGCAGGGCCGCCCGCAGTGTCGAGCTGTTCGGCGAGGACCTCGTCTCCGGGCCAGCCCCGTTCGCGCAGTGCGGACGAGCACGCGGTCGCTGCCTCCCGGGCGCCGGGCAGGCCCCGGGACACTGCTGCGGTGAGTGCGTCTCCACACTGCTGCAGCACTCCGACGGGGTCATGCGCACGCAGCAGGGCGAGCAGGGACGGGCAGTCCGCGTTGTGGCGGGCGGCGCGGAGCGCCTTCAGCGCGTGGTCGGTCCATGCCTCGGTCACGCCCGCGAGGCTACTCCCCCGAGTTCTCGGCTGCGCTCGAACACAGGGACCTCCGCCGTGCGCTGCGAGCGCCGCCGTCTCCGGTGCGACAATGCGCTGGAGAGCACAGCGGACAGGGCCACAAGCAGGCACAGGCGGCCGACGTTCGGCCCGGAACCGTGGCCTCATCCGGCACCGTCTGGCGAGTGGTCGTACTGGGACGTGTGGTTCGCCGTGGCGTGCGTGGTGGACTGCGGCGGCAACTGGGAGGCCTTCGATGTTCGCCTGACGCGGACCGGCTGCTCGGCCGGCTCCTGCCGGACGGCGGCCCAGCCGGCTCGCTCGCCGAGGAGGACGTGGAGCGGTTCTGCTGGTACGAGCTGCCGGTCAAGTGGGTGGCAGAGCTGCGGCCGAGCGAGGTGACGCCGACACCTCGGAAACCACCCGCGAGATCCTCGCCGCATGGCAACACTCGCCTGATCAGGGGCGGGCCGCCTACCGGCGGGCGGTGGACGCCTCCCCTGTGACCCCGCCGGACACCGACCTGCTCACCTGGGGGCCGGTGATGGGCATCGACGAGGCCGTCGCCCGCAGCAACGCCTCCCGGCTGCTGGAGCAGGCGCTGGACGACGGCGCACTGGTGCCCGGCACCCGCGGCTACGCCGCCGCACGCATCGAGCACGTGGAGCGCTGGCTCACCACCCCGCATCCCTCGCACGATGGACGCACCCCGCTCGATGCCGTCCACAGCGAGCGCCGCCGCACCTGGGCCGAGGCCCCACCCGACGCCCGGCGTCGTCTGCGCGGCACCGTGATGGACCTGCTGAGCGTGGCGCCCGAGACGGCCGCCGACACGGCCGAACCCCTGCGCCGGCTACTGGAGGCGGTAGGCGACGGGGTGACGCTGACCCAGGCCGGCTACCTGCCGCGGACTCTGGTCATCGAGGCCGCCGAGCGCTACGACTGGTATCTGCCGGGCATGGTGCCGCGCACCGAGTACGACGTCGTTCGCCTCGCCGAACTGCATGAACTGGCCCGCGCGGCTCGGCTGCTCGCCAAGCGGCACCGAAAGCTCGCCCTGACCACCCGCGGCCGACAACGCCTCGCCGACCCGGCCCTGCTGCAGGCCACGGCCGCCCGCGCGTGGTTCGGCGACGGTGTCCGAGCCGAACTCGCCGAAGCCGCCGCGGCGGCCCTGCTCGGCGGAAAACTCACGCTCGACGACCTCACCGCCGCCGTTCACACCCTGGCCGCCGAGGTGTTCACCCTCCCCGACGGCTCCGCGCCACCACGCGACGACACCCGCCACTTCCTGTGGCAGTGGCTGCGTCCCGGCGAGGCCCTCGGCTTCCTGGCGTACCGTGACCGCCGCCGCGCCACAATCTCCCTCACCCCCACCGGCCGAGTCGCCGCCCGCACCGCGCTCCGAGAACGTGCCCGAGCCCCGCGGACCGCACCCTGGACGTGAACCTCCCGTTCAGGTCCGGGCGGGCAGTACGCAACCGAGTTTCAGCAGCGCGGCGCGGACGGCCGGCAGGTCGCCGGGGGCCACCATGAGATGCCTTGGGCCGATACGGGAGCACAGCGCGCCCGCCCTGCGGTCCTTCGCGATCATCACGGCCTGCGCCTCGTCCACGCACTCCAGCAGGTGGCACGTACCCAGATCCCGTACCTTCTCGGCGCGGGAGGCGGCGTCGGCCAGCAAAGCCGTGACGGTCTGCGGCAGTTCCTCTCCTGTGCTGGTCTCGGCGAGGAAGCGGCGCAGCTCCTCCAGACCTCGGCCCGCGTGGAGGGCCTTCAACAGGGAGGCGGTGGACAGCGTCCAGACACGGTCGGTGGACCGGGTTGCGAACGCGTCGAGCAGCAGCGCCTCGGCGGGGGCCAGGCCGTCGAGTGCCACGATGTCGAAGTTCGGCAGAACCCTGACCGGGCTCCGCGCCCCGGCGGCGGGCTCCGGGCCCGGTCGGTAGGCGTCGGTGCGCCCCGTCGCGTACGCCCCGAGCGGGTTCAACCGGATGGCGAGCAGCCCGTCGTAGCGGCTGAGCCGCTGAAGCCAGTCGGCACCCCACATGTGGCGGAAGTCGTCCCGGGCGCCGTCCGGGTCGATGTACCGGACGTCAACGAGGCCGAGGGTGGCCGCGTACTCGAACAGCACACACAGGGTGTAGCGGCCCTGCAGCACCGGCCAGTCGTGGTGTCCGTCGTAGCCGAGGCTGCCGTACTGCGCGTCCTCCAGGTACAGCGTCCACAGCGCCCGCTCGGAACGGACCAGGTACGGGTCATGCCCTGCGGTACGCATCGCCTTGAACAGCTCGTCCACCGCCATCCATTCCCCTGGCGTGCAGCACTCGGCGAGCGCCGCACCCACCGCCCTGCGGCGCGGGCCGGCCGCGCTGAGGACGTTCGCCGCGCGCTGCCCCTTGACTGCCTCGATGCGGCTGAACTCGTCCAGTGCCCCGTGGCTCAGCCAGCGCCGCCACAGGTGCCGGATCGTCTCGTGGGCGGGCGCGACCAGCGCCTTGCGGCCCCGCGCGGTCAACTCCAGTCGGCCGCCCGACAGTTCGGCAAGGCCGCCGGCCTGGAGCAGCAGCGGCCAGGCGAATGCCCTGACCGCCTCGCCCTCGTAGAAGTCACTGCCGGTGAGGACCTCGCCCAGTGCGCGGAGGGTGGCCGCGGAGGGGCGCTTCGTCTTGTCGCCGCACCGCAGCCTGCCCGCGGCAACCAGCTGCAGCACGGCCGCGAGCTCCGTTCTTGCATCATGCTCCATCGCCCGCTCGGTCCACACCGCCACAGCCCGCTCCTCCCCGCCACGGCTCGCCTCGGCTCACCCTATGACGCTTGATCGCTGCCTCCGGTCGGCTCCGCTGCCGTGGCCCATCCGCGCCCGAGCCCACCCGCGGCGGCGATAGGGTCCGCCGTGTGAGCGAGTACCAGTACTACGAGTTCCAGGCCCTCGACCGGCCGCTCAGCCGCGAGGAACAGGAGCAGCTGAGAGCCATCTCCACCCGGGCCCGGATCACCGCCACCAGCTTCACCAACACCTACGACTGGGGCGACCTGAGCGCCAATCCGCGCAAAATGGTCGAGCGCTACTTCGACGCCCACCTGTACGTGACCAATTGGGGCACCCACCGGCTCATGCTCCGCCTGCCCAAGCAGACCTTGGCCCTGCCGGCGGTGCGGCCGTACTGTCTCGACCACCACATCGAGGCCTGGACCACCCGCACCCACCTCCTGCTCGACCTGACCAGCGAGGACGAGGGCGGCGACTGGATCGAGGGCGCCGACGACTCGCTGTCCGCCCTCATCGGCGTACGCGACGAACTCACCACCGGCGACCTGCGCCCCCTCTACCTGGCCTGGCTCTCAGCGCTCGCCGCCTGGGAACTCGAAGACGACGACGAAGAGGAGTACCGGACCTGCCCCGAACCGCCCGTCCCGGCCGGGCTCGGCGAACTGACCGCCCCGCAGCGGGCGCTCGCGGATTTCCTGCGCGTGGACGACGACCTGCTGGCAGTCGCGGCCCAGGCCAGTCCCGCCGCATCCAAGAAGCCGACCAGGCCTGCGAAGAAGGAACTCGCCCCGCTGATCGCCGCAATGCCCCAGAAGGAGAAGGACGCTCTGCTGCTGCGGCTCGCCCTCGGCCCGGAACCTGGGCTGCACACCGAACTCCTGCACCGCCTGCGCGGCGCCGACGCCCCCACCACGGTCCCCGGGCGCCGGTCCGCCGCCCACCTCCTGGACGCCGCCCACACCCTGCGCACCGAACGCCGGCAGCGCGCCGAACACGAACGGGCCACCGCCCGCGCCCGGCATCTGACCGCTCTCGCAGGCGAGGCCGAATCCGTCTGGCAGCAGATCGAGGCGCACATCGCCACCAAGAAGACCAGCTGCTACGACCAGGCCGTCAGCCTCCTCGCGGAACTGCGCGACGCCTACGCCCACGCCCCACAGCACACCGACTTCCACCAGCGCCTGGCCCGCCTGCGCGAGGACTACCAGCGCCGCCCCGGCCTCATCCACCGCCTCGACCGCCACGGCCTACGATAGGCCGCCTCGTCCCCGGCACCGATCGAGCCGCGTTGCGCCCTCCCCACCTCAGTGAGGCAACGTGAGCGCCTGAACGTGCACGGCCCCAGGGAGCGCTGAGACTCCACGATGATCTCCTTCATCCGGTTCGCAGAGCCCCGGCCGCGAAGGAGTGAGGGTGCTGTGGAAGTCGTAGTCGCGGCTGCCGTACCAGCTGGGCACTGCCCGGTACTGCTTCCATTTGCTGACGCACCGTTCTGCGGTACTGCCCCGGTGGTAAGGGCTCGCAGAGAATCAACATGCTGCTTTGATCCCTGTGAGGCTGCTGTTCGCGAGGAGGGCGGTGACGTCAGCGGGCGTCCGGACCTGGCTGTCTCTGTGTCCGAGCGAGTTGACGGCTGACGATAGGGTCGTCGTGGCTCAAGACGGACTCGTCCTCTGAGACCTCTTTCAGCGCACGCCGACAAGCGGCTGGGCCACCTCCTCCGTACCCGGAAGCCGGCAGCACTCCGCCCCCATCGCCTCGTCCGGTCCCGGCACCCTCGGCCACGGCAGACGCTCTGCGTCTCCTTCCCCGGAAGCGGGTACGAACCGCTCATGCAGCACAACAGCGCGCGCCTGAAGGCAGCGTGGATCTGCCTGCTCATCGTCGGTGCCGGCATCCTCGTCTTCGGTGTCGTCGCCGCGGTCGCACCGGGGGCCGGCGACAAGCAGCTCATGCGGGCCGACGGTGTGGCCGCGACCGGTATGGGCCTGTTCGGTGTGCTGATCACCCTCGTACCGTTCCGCCGCGGGGAACGGTGGGCGTGGTATGCGCAGTGGTACTACCCGGCGTTCTGGATCGCCCACTTGGGGGGAGGACTGCCGCCGGGCAAGGACCATGTCCACCAGGTGGTGTCCATCGTCCTGTCGCTCGCCGGGCTGCTGCTGCCGGTTCGCGACTTCTTCCCCCGCGTGACGACCACCGCCTGACCTGAGTACCTGTCATCGCTCGTGCATGCCCGAGCCGGTGAACGGGTCCGTGGGCGTAATCGCAGGTGTTCTGCCCGCTGTTCGAGCGACGGGGTGAGAGGAGTCCTGCCGGCGGCCCTGTCGCGTCTGATCCTGCGTCTCGCGCGGAAGCACCCGCTGTGAGGACACCGCCAAGTGCCGGCACGCAGCCATCTCCGAGGCGGGCCTCGCGGATACACGAAGTTAACTTCCCGGACTCGGGTGTGAGACCGGTCCGGCCGACGATCGCAATACCTATCAAGCGACAGGTATCTGTCGACCGATCGGAGGTGCGGCGATGAGCCGGCCCGAACTCCCCCTTGCGCAGGACCCTGGCGACGGTGCCACGACCGGCCACCCCCTCTTCGGCTACCAGCAGGAACTCCACCGCGGCGTAGGCAGCTTCGCGTCGTTCGCCGCGGGGTTCTCCTTCGTGTCGATCCTCACCACCGTCTTCCAGCTGTTCGGGCTGGGCTTCGGTCTCGGCGGCGCGGCGTTCTTCTGGACCTGGCCGCTGGTCTTCGCGGGCCAACTGCTCGTCGCACTCTGTTTCGCCGAACTGGCCGCACGTTGGCCCATATCCGGGGCGATCTACCAGTGGTCGAGCCGGCTGGCCGGCACCACGACGGGCTGGTTCGTCGGCTGGATCATGATCATCGGGCAGATACTCACGGTCGCGGCGGCCGCGATCGCGGCACAGGCGGTACTGCCGGGCATCTGGTCCGGGTTCCAGATCGTCGGCGGTCCGGGCGCCGATCCGTCGGTGGGCTCCCCGACCGGCGCGCAGAACGCGGTCCTGCTGGGATGCGTCCTGCTGGTGATCACCACGGTGGTGAACATCCTGGGAATCCGTCAGATGGCCGCCGCCACCAGCTTCGGCGTCACGGTCGAGATCATCGGCGTGCTCGCACTGGTGCTGATTCTGTTCTTCCTGCCCGAGCGTGGTCCGCAGGTGGTGGCCCATCCCACGGGCTGGGCCGGTCACGGCGGCTACTTCGGGGCCTTCCTCGCGTCCTCACTGATGGCGGCGTACGTGATGGTCGGCTTCGACTCGGCGGGCGAGCTGGCGGAGGAGACCCACCGCCCGCGCCGAACCACTCCCCGGACCATCCTGCGGGCCCTGATCACCTCGGGTGTCGGCGGCGCGTTGCTGATCCTTTCGGGGCTGATGGCGGCGCGCAGCCTGACCGACGGAAAACTGGCGGCCGGTGGTCTGTCCTGGGTGCTCACCGACCGGCTCGGCGGGGTTCTGGGCCGCCTGCTGCTGTGCTGCGTGGCGGTCGCTGTGTTCGCCTGCACCCTGGCCGTGCAGACCTCCGGGGCGCGGATGATGTACTCCATGGCGCGCGAAGGCGCCCTGCCCTTCCACCGGCGCCTCGGCAAGGTCTCGGCCCGCACCGGTACGCCGATCACCACGTCGGTGGTGGTGGGCGTCGGCGCCGCGATCGCGCTCGTGGTCAACATCCGCCAGTCGGCGGTCTTCACCGCCCTGTCCAGCCTCTGCATCGCCCTGCTGTACCTGGCCTATCTGGGCGTGACGGTGCCCCTGCTGGTCACCCGGATCCGGCGAAGGGGCAGCGGCGGGCTGCCGACAGGCGTCGACGAGACCGGCCGGCCTCTGTTCTCGCTGGGCCGGTGGGGAGTGGCGGTCAACACGCTCGCCGTGCTCTACCAGGCCGGCATGACGGTCAATCTGATCTGGCCCCGTGCGGAGATCTACGACCTCACCGGCGGCACATGGTGGCTGCGGTGGAGCGCCCCGCTGTTCATCGGGCTCAGCCTCGCCGCCGGTGCCGGCTACTTCCTCCCCCGCCGGCTGCACCGCCGTATCGAGCTGAGGCACGTACCGCACACGCACACCGAGCCGCCCCTGGACGCGCAGGCCGTCGCCGAGCCCGCCTGATGAGCGCCCGTGTGACACGAGGGGACGCATCGATGACGTACCGACGAAGGGACGACGGGACACTCCATGACCCCCACCGAGAGCTCGACGGCCGTACCGCAGCACGGCCGCTACCCGACCGGGCAGGCTCCCGCCCGCGCCCGTGATCTGCACCTGACCGACAGCGTCCGAAGCGCCCGCGACGACGCCCGCGCCCAGGGCGGGCAGGCCGGCGCGTGGATGCCGTACCTTCCGGCGTCGGACAGCCCGTACTGCCCGCCGGGTGTGGACGCGGCCGCCCTGGTGTGGGCGGAGACGGTGGCGCCCGGCGGCTACACGCACAAGGTCCTCGCCCGCGGTACGCGGCTGCGCTTCGACGACCCGAGCGGTGACGCCTGCGCCCACCTGCTGCTCTTCAACGCCCTGGAGCCGGTGGAGCGGCTGAACGTCGCCGACACCCAGAAGGTGCCGTGGCAGGCGTATCCGGGCCAGAACCATCCGCTGCTCTCCGGTGACGGCCGAATCCTGGCGGTGGTCAGCGCCGACTCCTCCGGCCGGCACGACGCCTTCTGCGGCACCACCACCGACGCCTGGAACGAGCGCAAGTACGGTGACGCCCGCCCCGAGGGGCCATCGCCGTCCGGCCGCGGGCTCTTCCTCAAGGCGGCCGCCAAGCACGGTCTGAGCCGGCGCGACCTGCCACCCGGCCTGTCCTTCTTCCAGGGCGTGCGCGTCGAGGCGGACGGCACCCTGGCCTGGCAGGGCAGCGCGGGGGCGGGTACGCATGTCGAACTCGTCGCGGAGATGCCCCTGTTGGTGCTGGTCGCCAATGCCGCCCATCCGCTGGATCCTCGTCCCGGCTATGTGGTCGGCCCACTGCGGGTGCACGCCTGGCGCGGTGCCCCGACCGGCCGAGACGAGCCGCGGTTCACGGCGACTCCGGAACTGCACCGGGCGTACCTCAACACCGTCGACTACTGCGAAGCCCGGGGGTTGTGACATGGCGACCACACGGACCGGGACCAGGCCCGTCAGCTGCCCGACCGCCGCCGGCGGCACGGTCGCCTCCACCGTCCCGGTCGGCGCCGTTCACGCGGAGGGCTCCCCCCTGGACTGGGGTGCGAGCCTGGTCGAAGGCGAAGTCGTCCTGGACGAGACGGTGGCCCCCAATGCGCCCTGGTCGGCGGTGGTGCGGACGGGGCACGTCCTGACGATCGTCGATGTCGGCGGCAACCAGTCGGCCGACTGTCTGCTCTACAACGCCGACGATCCCGAGGAGCGCTACAGCGTCCCCGACACCCTGGCCTGGCAGGGCAACGCCTATGTGCGCACCGGCACCGTGCTGCGCAGCAGCGAGGGCCGCCCGTTGATGACCGTCGTCGCCAACGAGGTCGACCGCCAGGACACCATCGGCGGCGCGTGTGGCAAGGAGTCCAACACCCTTCGCTACGGCCATCATGTGATGTTCCAGCACGGCTGCCGTGAGAACTTCCTCGCCGAGGCAGGGCGGCGTGGCCTCGGGGTGCGGGACATCGTCTCCAACCTCAACTGGTTCATGAACGTGCCCGTCGAGGCGGACGGCGCGCTGGGCATCGTGGACGGCATGTCGGCGCCGGGCCGCCGGGTTGCGGTGCGCGCCGAGACAGACGTGCTGGTGATGGTGTCCAACTGCCCGCAGATGAACAACCCGTGCAACGACTTCAACCCCACTCCGCTGCGGATGATCGTCGTGGAGCCGGCACCGGCCGACGTCGACCCACGGTCCGCGCAAGCCGCTCGCACCGCGAAGGAGGGCGCGTGATCCGCCCCACCGCCGTTCTCGTCGCCAACCGCGGTGAGATAGCCCGCCGTGTGATCCGCACCGCCAGGAGGATGGGCCTGGGCACCGTCGCCGTCTTCTCCGACGCCGACCGGGCCGCCCCGCACGTCCGCGAGGCCGATCACGCGGTCCGCATCGGTCCGGCGCCCGCCCGCGCGTCGTATCTGCGCGGGGAGGCGATCATCGAGGCCGCGCTCGCCCATGGCGCGGACATCATCCACCCCGGCTACGGCTTCCTCTCCGAGAACACCGTCTTCGCCCGTGCCGTGGAGGAGGCCGGTCTGCGTTTCGCGGGACCGACCGCCGACCAGATCACCGCCTTCGGTGAGAAGCACACCGCGCGCGCCCTGGCCAAGGCCGCCGGAGTGCCGCTGCTGGCCGGGACGGAGTTGCTCGCAAGCGCCGAGGAGGCAGTCACCGCGGCCTCCTCGATCGGGCTGCCCGTGATGGTCAAGGCCACCGGCGGTGGCGGCGGCATCGGCATGCAGGCCTGCGCCACCGCCGACGAGGTACGCGGGGCCTTCGCCCGCGTCGCGGCACTCGCGGAGTCCAACTTCGGATCCGCAGGGGTGTTCCTGGAGCGCCTGGTGCGCCCCGCCCGCCATGTCGAGGTGCAGGTCTTCGGCGACGGCACCGGCCGGATCGCCGTCTTCGGCGACCGGGACTGCTCGTTGCAGCGCCGCAACCAGAAGGTGATCGAGGAGGCCCCGGCCCCGGCCCTGCCTCCTCATGTGCGGGCACTGCTGCACGACTCCTCCCGCCGGCTGCTCGCCTCGGTCGGCTACCGGGGCGCGGGGACCGTGGAGTTCGTCTACGACCCCGCGCGCGAGGAGGCCGCCTTCCTGGAGGTCAACACCCGCCTCCAGGTCGAACACCCGGTGACCGAGGAGGCGTACGGCGTCGACCTCGTCGAACTCATGCTCGCCCTGGCCCGCGACGGCGGGGTCGAGGACGCGGTGTTCGAGCGGGAGTGGACGGCCGCCGGGCATGCCGTGGAGGCCCGCGTCTACGCCGAGGACCCCGGCAAGGAGTCGCTGCCGTCCTCGGGCCTGATCACCCGGGCGGCCTTCCCCGGCCAGGGCGCCGACGACATGCCCGGCGTGCGCGTCGACGGCTTTGCCGAAACCGGTCTGGAGGTCTCCCCGTACTACGACCCCATGCTCGCCAAGGTGATCGCGAAGGGCCCCACCCGGGAGGCCGCGTTCGACGTGCTCGGCCAGGCCCTGGCCGCGAGCCGGGTCGACGGCATCGTCACCAACCTGGGCCTGCTGCGCGAGCTGACCTCGCGGGGCGAGGTGCGCGAGGCCGTGCACAGTACCAGCACGCTCGCCACCACGGCCGACCCCGATCCGCGCATCGACGTCCTGGTGCCAGGCGCGATGACCACTGTCCAGGACCTCCCGGGCCGACTCGGCTACTGGCACGTGGGCGTGCCACCGAGCGGCCCCTTCGACGCCGTCTCCTTCGCCGAGGCCAACCTGGCCGTCGGCAACCCGGCCCAGGCGCCTGGCCTGGAGGTCACCGCGGGCGGGCTGACCCTGCGCTTCTCGGCCGCCACCGTGGTCGCCGTCACCGGCGCTCCGGTCCCGGTCACGGTGGACGGCAGCGCGGCAGCCCTGTGGGAGCCGGTCACGGTCGCGGCCGGCGCCACTCTGGCGCTCGGTGCCTGCCGGGGGCCGGGCCTGCGCAGCTATGTGGCCGTCCGGGGCGGCATCGACGTACCCGAATACCTGGGCAGCGCCTCCACGTTCACCCTCGGCGGCTTCGGCGGGCACGCCGGTCGGGCGCTGCGCGCCGGAGACGTACTGCGGCCCGGAACTTCGCCGACCGCCGGCGGCGGCCCCACCCCGCCCGAGCGCCGGCCGGCGATCACCTCGCACTGGCAGATCGGTGTCACCGAAGGGCCGCACGCGGCGCCCGAGTTCTTCACCCGCGAGGACATCGACACCCTCTACGCCACGGACTACAAGGTCCACCACAACTCGGCCCGCACCGGCGTCCGCCTGATCGGTCCCAAGCCGCGGTGGGCCCGCCAGGACGGCGGTGAGGCGGGCCTGCACCCCTCCAACATCCACGACACGCCGTACGCGGTGGGTGCCCTCGACTTCACCGGCGACACACCGATCATCCTGGGCCCCGACGGACCGTCCCTCGGCGGGTTCGTCTGCCCCGCGGTGGTCGCCAGCGGCGAACTGTGGAAGCTCGGCCAGCTCCGCCCCGGCGACACCGTCCGCTTCGTACCGGTCAGGGAAGCCGAGGCGGCCGCCCTCGATGCCCGCCGCTCCTCCCCCACGCTGATCAGCACGGGCGGAGACGGCGACGACGGCGTTCTCGGCCGCCTGGAGGCCACCGATGCCCGCCCCGCCGTCACCTACCGCCGGGACGGCGACGACAACGTCCTGGTCGAGTACGGCCCCATGGTGCTCGACCTCGGCCTGAGGATGCGGGTCCACGCCCTGCAGGAGACCCTCGCCGCGCACACGCCCGACGGCGTCCTCGACGTCACCCCGGGCATCCGCTCCCTCCAGATCCACACCGACGCCCGCCGACTCAAGGCCCGTGACCTCACCGCCCTGCTGCGAGAACTGGAGGGCGAAGTCCCGCCCAGCGACGAACTGGTGGTCCCCTCCCGCACGGTGCGGCTGCCGCTCAGCTGGGACGACCCGGCCACCCGGCTCGCCATCGAGCGGTACATGGCCGGGGTGCGCGATGACGCCCCGTGGTGCCCGTGGAACATCGAGTTCATCCGCCGTGTCAACGGCCTTCGGACCGCGGACGACGTCTACCGCACCGTCTTCGACGCCTCCTACCTGGTGCTCGGCCTCGGCGACGTCTATCTCGGCGCCCCCGTCGCCACCCCGCTCGACCCGCGGCACCGCCTGGTGACCACCAAGTACAACCCGGCCCGCACCTGGACCGCGGAGAACTCCGTCGGCATCGGCGGCGCCTACCTGTGCATCTACGGCATGGAAGGCCCCGGCGGCTACCAGTTCGTCGGCCGCACCGTGCAGATCTGGAACCGGTTCCGCAAGGGCGGCCTCTTCCAGGACTCGCCGTGGGCGCTGCGCTTCTTCGACCGCATCGAGTGGTATCCCGTCACCGCGGAGGAACTGCTCGAACTGCGGGCCGAGACCGACGCCGGGCGCGGTGACTTCCCGACCGAGGAGGGCACCTTCTCGATCGCCGAGTACAACGCCTTCCTCGCCGCGGAGGCCGACTCGATCGCCGCGTTCCGCCGGCGGCAGAGCACCGCCTTCGAAGCTGAGAAGCAACGCTGGCGAGCCGCGGGAGAGTTCGACCGCGACGACGATCCCGAACCCGTGACCGCCACTGCTGCCGTCACCCTGCCGGACGGCGCGGTCCCCGTCACCGCGCCGTTCACCGCCACCGTCTGGCAGATCGCCGCCGCACCGGGCGCCACCATCGCGAGCGGCGATGCGATCCTCTCCCTGGAGGCGATGAAAATGGAGTCGACCGTGAACGCCCCCACCGCCGGGACACTGCTGGAGATCTACGTCAAGCCCGGTGAGCAGGTCGCCCCCGGCCAGATCCTCGCGGCGGTGCGGGCATGAACGCCATGACACCGGCCGCACGCGTCCAGGCCGCCTACGACCGGATCGAGGGCGTCGGCCGGCCCGACATCTGGATCAGCCTCAGGCCACGCGAGGAGGTGCTCGCCGAGGCGGCCGGCATCGACCCGGCGCTGCCGTTGGCCGGCCTGGTGGTGGCCGTCAAGGACAACATCGACGTGGCCGGCCTCCCCACCACCGCGGGCGCCCCGTCGTACGCCTACGAACCGCAGGCCGACGCGCCCGCGGTGGCCCGGCTGCGCGCGGCCGGCGCGGTGGTGCTCGGCAAGACCAACCTGGACCAGTTCGCCACCGGCCTGGTCGGCACCCGCAGCCCCTACGGCGCGGTGCGCAACGCCTGGGACGCGGCCCGCATCTCCGGCGGGTCGTCCTCCGGATCCGCCGTCGCGGTGGCGCTGGGCATCGCCGACATCGCACTAGGTACCGACACGGCCGGCTCCGGGCGGGTGCCCGCCGCCCTCAACGGCATCGTCGGCGTCAAGCCCACCAAGGGTCTGGTGCCCGTGACCGGGGTGGTCCCCGCCTGTTACACGCTCGACTGCGTGACCGTCTTCGCCCGCGACCTGCAACTCGCCCGCACCGCCGCGGAGTTCGTCGAGGGCCCCGATCCGGCCGATCCGCTCTCCCGCACCGGCACCCAGCTCCCGCCGCCCCCCGCGCGCCCGCGGATCGCCGTACCGGCTGGGGAGCATCTGAAGGGCATGGCCGGCGGCTGGCACGAGGCCTTCGACGCTGCCGTCGCCCGCCTGGCGGGCACCGGGGCGGAGATCGTCGAAACCGACATCACCCCGCTGCTTCAGGCCGCGGAACTGCTGTACGGCGGCGCGTTCGTCGCCGAGCGGTACGCCGCCGTGGGCGCGCATCTGGAGAAGCACCGCGACCTGATCGGGGCGGACCTCGATCCGACCGTCGCCGCCATCGTGCTGGCAGGCCGGGAGAAGACCGCCGCCGACTGGGCCACCGACGCCGCCAGGCTCGCCGCGCTCGGCGCCGCCGGACGCGCGGTGCTCGACGGCTGTACGGCTCTCCTGACGCCGACCACCACCTGGCATCCCACCCTCGACGAGGTGGCGGCCGACCCGGTCGGCGCCAACGCCCGGTTGGGACGGTTCACCAACTTCGCCAACCTGCTGGACTGCGCCTCGCTCGCCGTTCCCGCCGGGTTCGTGGACGGCCTGCCGTTCGGCGTGATGTTCACCGGACCGGCCTTCTCCGACCGCGCCCTGGCCGTGCTGGCCGAGCGGTTCGCCAACCCCGGGGTCGACCTGTTCGTGGTCGGCGCCCACCTCACCGGCCAGCCGCTCAATGCCCAGTTGGTGCAAGCCGGCGCCACATTGGTCGGCCCGGCCCGCACCGCAGACGGCTACCGGCTGTACGCCCTGGCCACCGAGCCGCCCAAGCCCGGCCTGCTCCGGGTCACCGAGGGCGGGCGCGACACCGGCGCCGGGGCGGGTCACGCCACGGCGTCAGGCGGCGACGCGCGGACGGGCGTCGAGGGCGAGATCTGGCGGCTGCCCGCTGCCGGGTTCGGGGCGTTCACCGCCGCCGTGCCCGCGCCGATGACCATCGGCACCGTCGAACTGGCCGACGGGCGGCAGGTCTGCGGCTTCCTCGTCGAGCCGTACGCCGTCGAGGGCGCGCCCGACATCACCCGCTTCGGTGGCTGGCGGGCGTACACGGCGTCCGCGTGACCGGAGGCCGCGGGGCGGACACCTGGTGGCAGGATGGGGGCCATGACGACGACGCGTCCCCGTCAAGGCAGGCCCCGGCACACGCCGCCGTCCGACCCCGGCACCTCCGCCCGGGAACAGATCCTCGACGCCGCCGGGGCGCTCTTCGTCGACCATGGGATCACCAGCACCAGCACCCGCATGATCGCCGAGCGGGTCGGCATCAGGCAGGCCTCCCTCTACTACCACTTCGCCACCAAGGAGGAGATCCTCGCCGAGCTGCTGGCGACGTCTGTCCGGCCCAGTCTGCAGATGGTGGACCGGATCCGGGCGCTGGTGCCCGAGCGGGCGAATCCGGCCGCCGCGCTGTACGCCGTTGCCGCGATGGACGTACGCACCCTCTCCCGCACTCCGTACAACATCGGCACGCTCTATCTGCTGCCGGAAGTGCGAGCCGAGCGGTTCAACGCCTTCCGGACCGAGCGAGGCCGTCTGCAGTCGAGCTACGGCACGCTGGGCGCCCTGGCGGCGACCGAGGACGTCGCGCGCGGCCTGCCCGCCGAGCGGCTCGGTGAACTGCTGATCCAGCTGGTGGAGGTCGTCATCCAGATACGGCGCTCCCGTGAGCCGGACGCGGCTGACACCGAGGCCATCGCGTCGTCGTGCCTGCGCCTGTGCGGGCTCGGAGAGGCGGCGGCGGCCGCCGCCCGGGAGGAGGGCCGAACGCTGCTGAGCAGCCTGGACTGACCGCCGGCCCACCGCACGCCCTCCAGTGCCGCTGTGCAGCAGCTCAGCCTTCACCAGGCCCTCGGTGGACGCGCAGTGCCTCGTCCCGCTCGAGCGGGAGCCGAAAGAGCGTTCCCGGATCGGCACATGTTGCCACCGCCTCGGGCGCCGCTTCGGTGGCCGCGAGTGTCCACGCATGCCGGCGGCCGGCGCAAGGAGTCCCACTGAAGCCACGACCGTCCCGGCTACCGGTGCCGCCACGGCCACACCAGCGCCACCCGCGCCCCGACCCCCGTCGCACTCCCCACGCCTACCTGCGCGAAGACCAGGTACTGCGGCATCTGCCCGCCCTGGCACCCGCGCCTCACAGGCCACAAGATCGTCCCGGCCGGGCTGCCGTGACCAGGGACGCAATGCAGCTGCCCACACCGGCCCAGGCGACCGCTCATCTCCGCAGCGAGGCGATCTCGCGGACGGCCAGCCTGTGACGGGGCTGGCGAGTGGCAGCCCGCACTGAAGAGCGGAATCTGTTGGTACTCCTGCGCGCCAGTCGCGCCACGTCAGGCGCCACACATCGCCTGGCAGAACCGCCGTTGGCGCAGATCACGCCAGCGGGAAAGGAAGATCATGAAGAAGCTCACGAAGCGCATCGCCCTCACTGTCTCCTCCATTGCCGTCGCCGGTGTCACCGTCCTCGGTGCCGCGGGCACCGCTTCGGCCGCGCCGCTTGCATCCACGCACGCCCAGCGCCCTGCCGAAGGGGGCGTGGCCGGTGATTACAGCTGGGACCACGGTGTCGGCTACCTGCTCGAGCAGGGCTACTCCTGCGACGAGATCCGCGGCTGGCACAAGGACCACCACGGCACCGATGCGACCCGGCACGACTGCGACGGTCTCTCCTACCGCGATGGTCGCTTCTACCGCTGGGAGGGCGCGGGACACGGCCGGTAGTTGGACCGGTCGTACGACCACGACCGGAACCACCTCGAGCACGACGGCCGCAACAGAGACCACTACGACCTGAGCCGTGACGGCCGGTGAGACGGCTACCGGCCGAGGTCGTGAGGACGGGCTTCGAGTGCCGCGCCACTCATCGCGCGATGCGCCCGTGCCGTCCGGCGCCCGCGGCCTGCTGCACCGCCTCCGCCCGCGCTGCCTCTTCGCCACAGGCCGGAGCGAGGCGCCGCCGAGCCACGCCCAGGGTCGGAAGTCGATGAAGAAGTCCTTGAAGGCCGTAGAGCGGCGGATGGCCGTACAGCTGGCCCTCTCGCGCGCCTCGTCAGTGCCCCTCTGCGTGTGTCTCCGGTATGAGCCCACTGATCCCTATGTCGTCCGTGCCGTCTTCTTCGCCGACTGTGACGAGCCGGTCGAATGGGTTCTGGGGCGGGAACTTCTGGCTGATGGCCTGAAGGGTTGCGCAGGCTGTGCGGACGTCCGGATCTGGTCGGCCGTGGGGCGCGGTGACCAGTGGATGTACCGAGTCCGCACACATGGACTGGCATGCCGAACCGGCGCACCTGCTCCCCACGGCTGACCGCCGACCATCCATGCTCTGACCAGCTTCGTATCGACACCCTGCGCAGCCTCGGGCGCTCTCCGTCTACGAGAAGGACTGGGCCCAGCACATTCCCGGTATGTTCAAGCACCGGATCACCACACACAGCGTCTGGACGTGCCCGCGGCGCCCGGAAGCGGGACTCACCGGATGTATCGCCGAGTGCTGACGCCCACCGGGACTCACCCATGCGCTGACAGTCGGCCTGCGACGAGTGACGCGGACGAAGGACCGGCATCCGGCGTGCGCAACTCGGCAAAAGCGCGCGTCAGTCGGCAGCGGCCATGGACGAAGTCGGTGGGATCGGCAGTAGCAGTCGGTTCGTATCCCGAGCGGCGGCCACGCGGGATGTGGTCACTACAGCCAGAGCACTCTCGGGCGCGGTGAGCGGCTCGACGGGCGTTGCGGATCGACCCCAGCGAGGCCACCAGCACGTCGGCGTCACCGGTGGACCCGTCCGAAAGCTCGGCACGCCGCACATGTCCGGCGGCGTCGCCCTCAAGCGACGACACGCCCAACCCGCAGCGCAGGTCCACCCCGTGGTCGCGCTGCATCTGCGCTGCGATCTCCCCGATCACCCCACCGAGCGCGCCGACCAGTGGCGCCGAACCCCGCTCGACCACGGTCACCAGCGCGGATGAATGGCGGCGGTGGGCGGGGCCGGCCGGCCTCGGCGTGTCAGGCGACATCCGCCATGTGCGCGGCCTCGGCCGCCCGTACGGCGTCCGCCGACGCCTGGGTGCGCGCCGTCCACTGGCCGTGGGCCCACATCAGCAGGCCGGCCAGCGGCAGCACCGTCCCGAAGGCACAGACGCCGGACCATCCGTAGGCGGTGTGCAGTGCGCCGGCGACGGCGGAGGAGGTCGCGCCGCCGACGAAGACGGTAGTCATGAAGACGGTGTTGATCCGGGCTCGGGCATCGGCGCGCAGGGCGTAGATCTCGGCCTGGCTCAGCACCTGGTGGCACTGCACGGCGAAGTCCAGCAGCACCGCGGCAACAGCGAGCAGCGCCACGCTGCCGTGCCCGAGCGCGGCGAGCACGAACGCGCACGAGGCGAGCAGCAGCGCGACGCCGCTGGCGGCTCGGCCGTGCCCACGATCGGCGATCCGCCCGGCGACCGGCGCGGCGGCAGCACCGCCGGCACCGACCAGCGCGAACAGGGCGATCTGGACCTGGCCGAAGTGGTGCTCGTCGATGAGCTCGTAGGCGATGGCCGTCCAGAACGTGGTGAACGCGCCGAACATCGTCGCCTGGCACAGGGCCCGGCGACGCAGCACGGGCTCGCTGCGCACCAGCCCGCCCAGGCTGGCCAACAGCGCGACGTAGCCGGCCGCGTGGTCCGGCGCGCGCTGCGGCAGCAGCCGGCGCAGGACGACGGCCAGGGCGAGCATCACGACCGCGGAGATCACGTAGATCGCACGCCAGCCGAGCAGGTCAGCGACCAGGCTCGACACCGTCCGCGCGAGCAGGATGCCGGTCAGCAGACCGCTCATGACCCGGCCGACGACCTTGCCACGCTGGTCGGCTGGGGCCAGGTGAGCCGCCAACGGCACGAGGACCTGCGCGACCACGGACGTGGTCCCCACCAGCACCGAGACGGCGAGGAACATCCCGAACACCGGGCTCGCTGCGGCGAGCAGCAGCGCGGTCGCCGTCACGAGCAGCGTCCGCGTCGCGAGCCTGCGGTTCTCGACCAGGTCGCCGAGCGGCAGCACGAACAGCAGGCCGAGGGCGTACCCGGTCTGGGTCAGTGTCACCACGGTCGTGGCCGCGCCCTGGCTGACGTCGAAGGAGCGGGCGACGAGGTCGAGCAGCGGCTGCGCGTAGTAGAGGTTGGCGACGGTCAGCCCGCAGGCCACCGCCAGTACCAGGGTCAGTGCGGGACTCATCCGCCGCGGTGCGGCCTTCTCGGGCACACCCACCAACTGACGCATATCTGTTCACCTTCCGGACGTTGTTCCGGAAGCAACGCTAGGAAGGCGGCGGCCGACGAAGAAGGGTGTGTTGCACCCCCTCCCAGCCAGGGTGCGACACACCCAGGCTCTCCCCCTGAAGGCGGCGGTACCGTTGCGGGTATGACGAGGGCGAACGAGCTCGGCAACTTCCTGCGCGCCCGTCGCGACCTGGTCTCGCCGGAGCGGGCGGGCCTGCCGTCGCACACCTCCCGCCGGGTCAAGGGCCTGCGACGGGAGGAGGTCGCGCTGCTCGCCGGGGTCAGCACCGACTACTACACCCGCCTCGAGCAGGGCCGCGAACGGCATCCCTCGGAGCAGGTGCTCGGTGCCGTCGCCCGCGCCCTGCACCTCGACGACGACGCCGCCGCGCACCTGTTCCGGCTGGCCCAGCCCGCGCCGCGAACCGCCGCCGGCCCGGTGACCACCGTCAGCCCCGAGCTGCGGCGGCTGATGGACCACTTCCTGGACCTGCCGGCCTGCATCGTCGGCCCGGCACTGGACATCCTGGCCGCCAACCACTCCGCCGGGCAGCTCTTCAGCGGCTTCGCCCGGATGGACAACCAGCTGCGAATGCTGTTCCTCGACCCGGCCGGCCGCCGGTTCTACCGGGACTGGGACCGCGCCGCCCGCGGCCTGGTCAGCAGCCTACGCGCGCAGGCTGCCCCCTTTCCTGATGACCCGCGCGTCGCCCAGGTCATCGGTGAACTCTCGTTGCGCAGTCCGGCCTTCGCCGACCTGTGGGCCCGGTACGACGTCCGGCCGTGCACCAGCGACGACAAACCGCTGTGGCACCCGCAGGTCGGCGAGATGTACCTGCACTACGAGGCGTTCACCGTCGCCAGCGCCCCCGGCCAGCGACTGCTGGTCTACTCGGCTGAACCCGGCACCCCCAGCGCCGACGCCCTCGTCCTGCTGCGCGCTCTCGCCGACGACCCCCGCCCCGGCCGGCCCGCACGAACGGCAGCCAAGGCACCCACCGCGCGCACAACCTGATGACGGAGGGAAAGCTCCTCGCCTGAACTGCGGCCGGTCGGCCCGGAGCCCCCCGGTCGCCATCGATCACCGGGGCTGACGCCTACAACCGCCTGGAGTCGACCGTGGCGGGGCGGCAGGTCGTGAACGAAGACGTGGTCAACCTCCCCAACTGGCTCTTTCTCCGGTTCCGGGCGCGCCGCACGGACGGGACGTGGAGCCCGTGGTTCTCCCCCGGCACGCACACCCTCCTGGACCACCGGCACACCCTGGATCTGCGCCGAGGCACACTCGCACGGTCCTCCCGCCACCGGAACGACGAACTGGGTGTGCTCAACGTCGAGCAGACCCGCCTGGTGCACATGGAGGACCCGCACCTGGCCGCACTGCGGACGGTATTCACGGCCGAAGACTGGACCGGGCAGATCGAGATCGAAAGCTCTCTCGACGGTGATGTGATCAACGGCAATGTGCACCGCTACCGCGCCCTCGACCGCCACCACCTGAACCACGTGCGAACCGGCGCGCAGGAACCCCACACCATCTGGCTGTGCTGCCGCACCAGCACATCGGACATCACCGTCGCCCTGGCCGCCCGGACGACGGTCCGCGCGGACGAGGCTCCCGTCTCATCAGTGCTCCGGCCCACCCGCCACCGCGCCGTCCACCGTCTGGTCGTCCCGATCTCCCGCGGCAGGCCCGTCACCGTGGACAAGACGGTGGCACTGCACACCTCGCGGGACACAGCGATCAGCGATGCCCTCGGCGAGGCCGTCGAGCGGGTGTCCGTGGCGGCGGACTTTCCGGCCTTGTTCGACTCCCATGTCGCGGCCTGGGAGCGGCTGTGGCGACGCACGGACGTACAGGTGCCCGGAGAGGCCGGCCGCATCCTGCGCTTCCATCTCTTCCACGTCCTGCAGACGCTGTCACCGCACACGGCGGAGCTGGATGTAGGCGTGCCTGCCCGGGGTCTGCACGGCGAGGCGTACCGGGGTCATGTGTTCTGGGACGAGCTCTTCGTCCTCCCCTATCTGAACCTGCACCTTCCGGAGGTGTCCCGGGCGCTGCTGAATTATCGCCACCGACGCCTCCCCCGGGCCTGCGCGGCGGCGAGCGCGGCCGGCAGGGCCGGGGCGATGTATCCGTGGCAGAGCGGCTGCAACGGGCGCGAGGAGTCCCAGGAATGGCATCTCAACCCCGCCTCGGGCCGCTGGCTGTCGGACCACTCGCGCCTCCAGCACCACGTGGGTTCGGCGATCGCCTACAACGTCTGGCAGTACTGCGAGGCCACCGGCGACACGGAGTACCTGCACACCAAAGGCGCGGAAATGCTGCTGCAGATCGCCCGCTTCTGGGCGGACCTGGCGGTCTTCGACCATGAGACGCGCCGCTACCGGATCCGCGGTGTCGTCGGCCCCGACGAGTACCACGACGGCTATCCCGGTGCCGCGAAGCCCGGGCTGGACGACAACGCGTACACCAACGTCATGGCCGCCTGGGTCCTCACCCGCACTCTGGTGCTCGTGCGGCGCCTTCCCGCATGGCGGCGTGAGGAACTGTTCCAGCGGGTCCGGCTGAGCGCCGACGTCCTGCCGGAGTGGGAGGAGGTCTCCAGACGCCTGCGGGTGCCCTTCCACCAAGGCGTCATCAGCCAGTTCGAGGGCTACGACGACCTCGCCGAACTCGACTGGGGCGCCTACCGCGCACGCTACGGCACCATCCGGCGGCTGGACCGCGTGCTCGAGGCCGAGGGCGACACGGTCAACCGCTACAAGGCGTCCAAGCAGGCCGATGTCCTCATGCTCGGCTACCTGTTCTCGCCCACGGAACTGCGTGCTCTGTTCCGGCGTCTCGGATACCACCTGGACGACGAGATCTGGCGCAGCACCGTCGACTACTACCTCCAGCGCACCAGCCACGGCTCGACCCTCAGCGAACTCGTCCACGGCCTGGTCCTCGCCAGAGCCAGACGTGCCGACGCATGGCAGTACGTCCACGAAGCCCTGGAGGCGGACATCGCCGACATCCAGGGCGGCACCACGGGCGAAGGGATCCACCTCGGTGCCATGGCCGGAACCCTCGACCTGATCCAGCGCGGCCTGACGGGACTGGAAACACGCGAGGACGCCCTCTGGCTGGACCCGGTGCCTCTCCCAGCGCTGTCCGAGTACGGATTCCCGCTCCACTATCGCGGTCACTGGGGTGTCGGCGTGCGCCGCCGAAGCGGGCAACTGGAGATCGCCGTACCCGACTCGGAAGAGTCGGCGATCCGCGTGGTGCTGGCCGACCGAGCAGTGACCATCGCCCCGGGGGAGACGTGCACGCTCCTTCTGCCGAACGACTGACGCTGCGGCGGTCGCCGGCTCGGCCACCATTAGGATCTCCACTCGCAGTTCGTTCTCCGGTGGCTACGGGCCGGGGCTGCCGCGTCGTTCCGAGTGGCGTGGCGGGGAGCCCGACGTACCGGTATGGAGGGTGATGGCGAGCCAGCACGCCCAACCGACGGGTTGCAGGGCCCAATAGCTGACGGCGCGGTACAAGAGCGTCGCGGCGATCGCCGGGCCGGGCCGGAGACCGTACAGCACGAGCAGTGCGGACAGGCTCGTCTCCACGATGCCGAGGCTGCCCGGGGTCAGGCGCAGGCTGCCGGGGATCTGGGTGAGGACGTAGGCGAGCAGCAGGCTGTGCCAGGGCACGCCGATGCCGAGCGCCCACAGGCTGGCAGCCAGACAAGCGACGTCGAAGACCCAGTTCAGCAGCGCGAACGCGAACGGTCGAAGCCAGGGCCGCAGGCCGGGTTGCAGACCGCGGGCCTGTGCGACCAGCCGGGCGAGTGCCTCCTGACCTTGCTGGATGCGGCGTGAGCGCGTCCCGGCACTCGTCCAGACTCGTCCCGCCGCATGGCGGAAGCCCGAGAAGCGGGATGCCCCGACGACGGCCAAGGCGATCCCCAGGAGCACCAGCGCACCGGCCACGGGAAGCAGAACGGTGCGCAGCCCCGCCGGTCCCGCCGCGACCACGCCGGCGACGAGCAGGACGGCCAGACCGAGTACCGCCAGCGCACCGGCCACCACCAGCACGGCGGCCGCGAGTACCTGCTCCACGCCCCTGCGGCGCAGTTGCCGGAAGACCCAGGCGGCCGAGAACGCCGCCCCTCCGGGCAAGGCACCCGCGACGGCGTTGGCGGCCACCACGATCGCCGTCGTGCGCCGCAGGCTCCAGCAGGTCCCGCCCGCCCCGAGCAGCCAGCGGTACATGGCGGCGAAACACACGATCGACAGCACCTGGCACACCACGGCGCCCGCCATCGGTAGCGGATGCACTCCCGCGATGAGGTGGTAGGCCTGCGCCAGTTCACGCCGCCGCAGGATTGCGATGAGGACCACGGCCGCCGCGAGGAGAACGGCCACCGACCACCACAGCGGGCCTGGTCGCGCGGGACGTCCCTCCGCCCACCGGGCACCGCCCACCGCTTCGGGCTCCTGCCGCCCGGACATCGGCCATCACTCCCGCCAGGCAGCGTGAGGGTTCGGATGCCGAAGGTACGCGACGACTCGGGCCGGCACAGCGCGCCTCGCCGCGGTCACCCGGCACCGCGGTCCCGGTCCCCCGGGCTCTTCCCTGACGTACCCGATGGATCACAGACGCGTCCTCAACATCGCCACACTGATCACCAGGCGCCGAACACGCCCCACCGCATCCATACGGTGCCGACGGCCCCAGCGGTCGATCGCGTGGCAGACGGGAGCGCACAGCACTCCGTCGGAGACATCCAGTCCGCTGTCACAGCCATTCCGTGCGCGGTTCGCTGCCCAAGCCGAGAACGACGAAATCCGCGTGGAGCACCCATGGAAGAAGTTGCCGTGCCGGAACCGGCTGATCCACGCACGAAGCTCTCCTGCCGGCTTCCTCGCCGCAGTCGGCCGGCACCGGCTCCCCGGCCCACCGGTGTCTCGAGGTCCGACATTCCGATCTCCAGGTGACCGCCTGGCTCAGGATCTGGACACCATGGCCGCACGGATGAGCCTGGTCGCGCCGCTCTCCGCATCTACTGGGCACGGTCGTGGATCACAATCCGCCACCTGCGCCCGGGACTCCGGCTTCATTCCCGAAGTCGCCAGGCCCCGTGGCAGGAGCACGGCGCCCGCCGCGCCGTCAACCAGTGCCCGGCCTGGCCATGCGTCTCCAGCATCGCGTGTGACTCCTCCCGTGAAGACAACCTGCGCCTACCTGCTGTGCGGGGCAGGTAAGTCCGAACTCGCACTGATGCTGTGCGTGGTGAAGGAGCGCGGTTCTGCCAATCGCCCGCCTCTGGGTCAATGTGGTCGATATCGTCGACCGATACCGGCCGATACGTCACACTGAGCGGCGGAGGGGGACGGGCGCGGCGGCGGTGCGGCGGCGCGCCATTCCGGAGTACGCGCTGCCTTGGGGAAGGCGGTGTCGGGATCAGCAGGGGGACGCGTGACACAGTCGCTGCCGGGACAACGTCCTGCCCACGAGCAGGGGTTCACTGGCCGTGCGGGGCTTCCTGTCGTCGTGGTCGGGGCGGGTCCGTACGGTCTGTCGGTGGCCGCGCATCTTCGGGCGGCCGGGGTACCGGTCCGCATCTTCGGTGAGGTGATGGGCAGTTGGCGGCACGCCATGGCCACGGGCATGTTCTTGAAATCGACTCCGGACGCGACCGACCTCTCCGCACCGGAGCCCGGTGGGCGCCTCGCGGACTTCCGCCGGATGCACGGTGAGCCGGAGCTGACCGAGCTGACGCCGATCCCGTGCGACGTGTTCGTGCGGTACGGGATGTGGTTCCAGAAGCGGTACGTCGGCGAGGTGGACCCGGGCCGGGTCGTGACCGTCGAACGGGCCCCGGCAGGTCGAGGGTTCCTCGTCCGGCTGGATGACGGACAGGAACTGCCGGCCGCCGCCGTCGTGGTGGCGACCGGCCTGAACGGGCTCGCCGAGATCCCCGAGGAACTGCGGGCTCTCGCCCCCGAGGGACCTGGTCCGGCTGCCCTGGTCTCGCACACCAGCCACCACACCGACCTGTCTCCTTATGCCGGTCAGCGCGTCGCCGTGGTCGGCGGTGGCCAGTCCGCCCTGGAGAGCGCCGCGTTGCTGCACGAGGCCGGCGCCGAGGTACAGGTGCTGGTGCGGGGACCGCGCGTGCTGTGGGGGACGAAGCCGGATCTGGCCCGGCCCTGGACACAGCGGGTGGCCAGGCCGGCTTCGCCCCTGGGTACGGGATGGGTCCTGGCCGCCGTCTGCAAAGCCCCGGGAGGAGTACGCAGGTTTCCCGCGGCCGCGCGCATGCTGCTCTTCCGCCGCGCGTTGGGACCGTCGGGCGGATGGTGGCTGCGGGACCGGGTCGAGAACATGGTGCCGGTCCGTACGTCCACCCGCGTCACCCGGGCGGAAGCGGAGGGTACCGGAGTACGCCTGGAACTCTCCGGGCAGGGCGGGGCGGAGACGACGCTCACCGTGGATCACGTTCTCGCGGCCACTGGCTATCGCCTCGACCTGGACGCGGTCCCGTTCCTGGCGCCCGCGGTGCGCGCCACCCTGGCCTGCGTCCGCGGCTCGAAGGCACCCCAGTTGTCCGCATCGCTCGAGTCGTCAGTGCCGGGCCTGTACTTCACCGGTTCGCTCGCCGCCCCGATGTTCGGCCCAATGATGCGGTTCGTAGCAGGGACGGAGTTCGTCGCCAGGCGCATCACCCGGCACGCCTCCCGGCTCTCCGTTCCCGGCTGATCGACGGCGCCGAGAGCGAGACACGCCGTACCGTCGGGTCAGCGAAAGGCGGAACCCCTCGCACAACCAGCGTTCACGAGCCGGGCGTCACGATGCCTGTCGTGCCGTGAGGCGCCGACGTGCGCCGTAGGCCGCCGCTCCGAGGGCGAGCACCGCCGCTCCCCACGCCACCGATGTCGCGGGCAGGGTGAAGGCCAGGACCAGGCAGCCGGCCAGCCCGACCGTGGGGATGACGCGCGGCGGCTGGTTCTCCTCCTGGGTCAGGGTCCAGGCGGAGGCGTTCGCCACGGCGTAGTAGGCGAGCACGCCGAAGGACGAGAAGCCGATCGCGCCGCGCACGTCCGTGGTGGCGGCCAGGACCACCACCACGGCGCCCACCAGCAACTCCGCTCGATGGGGCACCTTGAACCGTGGATGCACGGCGGACAGAGCATGAGGCAGGTGACGGTCCCGGGACATGGCCAGCGTGGTCCGCGAGACACCCAGGATCAGCGCGAGCAACGACCCAAGTGCCGCCACCGCCGCCCCAACCCGAACCACCGGGACCAGCCCCGGCACCCCGGCCCGCCGTACTGCCTCGGCCAGCGGCGCGCTCTCCCGCGCCAACCCGTCCGGGCCGAGGACGGCCAGCACGGACACGGCGACCGCCGCGTACACGATCAGCGTGATCCCCAGGGCCAGGGGAATGGCCCGAGGGATCGTGCGGGCCGGGTGCTTCACCTCTTCGCCCAGGGTCGCGATCCGCGCGTACCCGGCGAAGGCGAAGAACAGAAGCCCAGCCGCCTGCAACGCCCCGGTGACGGAGGCGTCCGATCCGATGTCCAGCCGCCCGGTCTGTGCAGTCCTGGAGGTCAGGCAGGCCACCACCACGGCTGCCAGCACGGTCAGGACCACGGCGACGATCGCCCGCGTCAGCCACGCGGCCTTCTGCACACCCACGTAGTTGACGGCGGTCAGCGCCACCACGGCAGCCACCGCGACGGCGTGCGCCTGGGCCGGCCACACATATGACCCCACGGTGAGTGCCATCGCCGCGCACGAGGCGGTCTTGCCGACCACGAAGCCCCATCCGGCGAGGTAGCCCCAGAACTCGCCCAGCCGCTCACGGCCGTACACGTACGTCCCACCGGACTGCGGGTAACGTGCCGCCAGCCTGGCCGATGACGTGGCGTTGCAGTAGGCCACCACGGCGGCGACGGCCAGCCCCACGAGCAGTCCCGAGCCCGCCGCCCGCGCGGCCGGCGCCAGGGCGGCGAAGACCCCCGCACCGATCATCGAGCCCAGCCCGATGACGACGGCATCGAAGACGCCCAGCCTCCGCTCCAGCACAGCAGTTCCACCGCCCTGCGACGCCTGACTCACTCCACACCACCATCTGCCGACATCCGGGACCGCGAGACGATACCTGTCGGGGATGAACAGCAGGTCGCGCGCGTCGTGCTCCTAGCCGGACACGAGTCGGCCGGGCATGGTGCTGCTGACCTGTCTGCTCCTGCTGACCGTGGCAGCGGCCGCATGTGCCTGCCGGCTTTACGCTTCCAGTCCCCGGCCGGTGTTACTGCAGTTCCACGTGCGCTACCGCCATATGCGACCCGGGTCTGTGACCGCGATGCCTGAGTTGCGGCGTGGATCGGGTCCCGGCAGGCTGTAGCTGGCGATCGACCTTGATGACGTGAGGAGGTGATCGGGTTGCAGGACCATGCGCGCCCGTTCAGCTCTCCGAAACGTTGGTGTGGGTGACGTGTGCCGCCCTAATGGCCGGTGTCCCAGTGGGTCCGGTCGTGATTATGCAACGACCGGTCCAGCCCGGGTATCAACCGGACGAGACCCGGCTTCGCAATCCCCGTCCCGCTCCGGAGCGGATGCGTGGAGTGCTTCTTTGTGAATGCACTGCGGACTCGCCGTTCGATCCGTGGTGTCCGCTGACCATGTGGTCGGCCGTAACCCAGACGGGTGACGTGTACGGCAACGGTCGCCACACCTGCCGCCGGCGACAAGGAGCCGCAGAGCATGGGTGGAGAGCAGAAGACACTCGTCATGCTGGCCGGAATCGCGCCGGCAGCCGGACTCACCAGCCCCGCTTTCGGGTCCGGCGCCGCTCACTCGCAGGCCCCGGCCACCGCGGCCACGAGGTCAGGGACCTCGGTCGTGGAATGGAACCGCGAGCTCATCACCATCCTGGGCGATCCGAAGGCGCAGCCGGCCACCGTCCAGCCCACGCGCAGCCTCGCGCTCCTTCAGGCTGCCGAGTACGACGCGGTGGTGTCGATCACCCGGTCCGGCCCCGCCTACGTGTTCTCGGTTCCGGCACCGCGAGGCGCTCGTCCCGATGCCGCGGCGGACCAGGCAGCCCACGATGTGCTGGTCGCCCCGTACCCGGCCGAACGCGCAGGCGTGGACCAGCGGCTGAGCAGCCAGCTGTCCGCGGTTCCGGACGGCCCGGACAAGCAGGCGGGTATGACGGTGGGAGCCACGGTCGCCCGCCGGCTGATCAGCCTGCGGTCCCACGACGGGTCCTCGGCGAAGCCGCCTCGCTTTCGTCCCGGCGACAAGGCCGGTGACTACCGGCCCGCCCCTCCGGACTCCCCGACACCGGTGTTCACCAACTGGGGCTCGGTCAAGCCGTTCGTGCTGACGAGCGGACGCCAGTTCCGCCCGGCACCGCCACCGGCCGTGAGCAGCGCCGAATACGCCACCGCCCTGAACGAGGTCAAGAACCTGGGGAGCAAGTCCAGTAGCACCCGCGCCCCCGATCAGACGGCAGCCGCGAAGTTCTGGGCGGCGGCGCCCGTCTGGAACGTCTGGAATGAGATCGCGCAGAACCTCGTCACTTCCCAGAACGCGAGCCTGGACCGGGCGGTGAAGGTCTTCGCCCGGCTCGACCTCTCCCTCGCCGACACCACGATCGCGCTGTACGACGCCAAGTACGCCTACCGCGTATGGCGGCCCGTCAGCGCCATACGGCTCGGCGGTACGCACTACAACCCGCACATCGTCGGCGATCCCCACTGGACCCCCTTGGTGACGACCGCCCCGGACCCGTCGTATCCCAGCGCCCACGCCGCCCTCAGCCAAGCGGCGGCAACGACGCTCACCAGGCTCTACGGCGCGCGGCATCGTCTCGCGGTGACGTCGAAAGGCACCACCCGAACCTATGCCGGCTTCCAGGACGCGGCCACCGAAGCGTGGCTCAGCCGGATCTGGTCCGGCCAGCACACTTCGATCGACAACCGCGCGGGCCGACAACTCGGCTTCCAGGTGGCCGACTTCGTGGCAGGTCACCTCTGACCGTCCGCACCGGGCGACATCGATGCGCAGCACGGCGGCGGCCGGAGGCCGGCGGCAGCGGGAGCCCCGGCACCGTTGGCAGGGCCACGCTGCACATGGGAACTCCTGTCCGGTCCGAATCAGTCAGGGCGGGACGCGGAGAAGGGAGCGCAGCCGTGGCCATCTCTCGTCGTGACGTCCTCAGGCTGTGTGGCGTGTCCGCGCTGGCCGGAGTCGGTACCGGCGTTCCTCCGGAGAAGGCGGACTACACCCTGCGGATCGCGACCGGTCAAGTCGAGCTCGCGCCGGGCACGATCGTGTCGAACACGACGTACAACGGCCAGTTCCCGGGGCCGCTGCTGCGGTTCACCGAAGGCCGCCCGGTCGTGGTCGACGTGCACAACGACACCGGCACCCCCGAACTGCTGCACTGGCACGGCCAGCGGGTTCCCGCCGACGTCGACGGGGCCGCCGAGGAGGGCACTCCGTACATCCCCGCCCACGGGATGCGGCGCCTGTCGTTCACCCCCGGACCGGCCGGTTTCCGCTTCTACCACACCCATGTGGCAGCGCTCGGTGACCTGACCCGGGGCACGTACTCCGGACAGGCCGGCCCCGTCCACATCGAGCCGAAGGCCGACCCCGGCGCCTACGACCAGGAGGTGTTCCTGACGCTGAAGGAGTTCCAGCCCTCCCTCAGCCACGGCGGGGACATCCCGCAGACCTTCCTGGCCGGTTCCCCGGTGCCCGCGCTGAAACGCAAGGGCGAGCAGGCCATGGCCGACTCCCTGGCCCGGGGCATGCCGCGCGGTTACGAGGTCGGCTACCGCGCCTTCGCCGTCAACGGCCGCAAACTCGGCCACGGCACTCCGGTCAGGGTCAGGACCGGACAGCGCGTGCTGTTCCACGTCCTCAACGCCAGCGCCACCGAGATCCGCAGCCTCGCCCTGCCCGGCCACACCTTCAAGGTCGTCGCGCTCGACGGCAACCCGGTACCCCGCCAGGCCGACGTACCAGTGCTGTGGATCGGCACCGCCGAACGCGTCTCGGCCGTCGTGGAAATGAACCACCCGGGTGTCTGGGTGCTCGGAGACACGTCGGACGACGACCGGAACGCCGGCATGGGCACGGTCGTGGAGTACGCCGGCCGCAGCGGCACTCCGCGATGGAACGCGCCACCCTCATTCACTTGGGACTACCGCACTTTCGCCGACCCCGGCTCCACGAATCAGCGACCCGACCACACGATCGACCTGCTGGTGGAGAAGCGCAACGCCGCCGAGAGGGGATTCAACATCTGGCCCCTCAACGGCGTCCCCTTCTCACTGGACACCGACAGGCCGGTCCTGGACGTCGAGCGCGGCAAGCGGTACCGGATGCGGCTGCGCAACGCCTCCGACGACATCCACCCCGTCCACCTGCACCGCCACACCTTCGAGGTCACCCACATCGCCGGCACCCCCACCCGCGGCCTGCGCAAGGACGTCGTCATGCTCGGCGGCTACCAGACCGTTGCCCTTGACTTCACCGCCGACCAGCCGGGACTGTCCCTGTTCCACTGCCACCAGCAGCTCCACATGGACTACGGCTTCATGATCCTGCTGCGCTGCTCCTGACCATGCCTGGCCGCTGGCCACCAGCCAGAGAGTCAAGGTGCGCACCGGCACGCCGAGTGCTCCGGCCACCGGATCGAGGACGGCGTGCACGACCGGCATGAACCGTCGGAGCAGGACCACCTTGGCGTACCCGTAACGGTCCAGCAGTACTTCCGCACGGTCCGCCCCAGCCCGAAGGCGGTGGATGCGCACTCCGGGGAGAGCGACGCGGCGGAGCGCACGACGACCCGGCTGGCACCACCAAGGTGTCGCCGGGCAGTAAGAAGCCGCCGCTTTGGCCGCCGTTACCGGCCCGCGTCACCCTGCTGCCGACCGGACCGGGACAGCGGCTTCCCGCTGAATCCGGCGACGATCGGGAACCCTCTACGGCAGACCCCTACCGCTGGTAAGGGCCACTCACCGAGCGACGTCCAGTTCCGTGTACATCCCGGCCGCGTAGTGACCCGGGACATTGCACAGCAACTCATAGCGACCCGGTCGCAGCGTGACCGTGGTCCAGGCAGCCGCACCAGAGGCGATGCCGTCTCCAGCGCCACTGCCACAGGTGCGGGACGCCTCGCCAAGGCTGCCGGCTTCCGATACCCGGCCGTCGGAGCCGATGGCACGTTGTCCTGCGGCCTGCCCCGCCGGCAGCGGCAACACGATCGCCTCGTGCGTGAGGGTCCCCGCATTGATGACGCGCACTGTGACCTTTCCTGCCGGAACGGTCGAGGGGTGGGCTACCAGACGCATCATGCTCATGCCGTACCAACCTGGGTGGCCGTTGTTCGGTGCGGGCCAGTTCGGGCCCCGCATCATGCGTCCCGTATCCCACACGGTCACGTCGACCGCACTGCCTGTCGCGGCCGGCGCGGCGCATCGCGCGCCCTGCGCTCGCCAGGACGCCGGTCCCGCCCTGTGAAAGGCGCCGGACGCAGCCATCAGACTTGTCGTGGCGACACCCAGCACCAGGGCCGCCGCGGCGATGGCGATCGCCGCCCAGACCTCTCGGCGGCTATGCGGATTCATCGGTGCTCCCGAAGCAGCGCGAGTCGGCGTTTGTAGTCGTCCTCGTCGATCTCCCCGCGCGCAAACCGCTCGGCGAGGAGGCTCTCGGCCCGTCGCTCCTGCCAGTCGCCAGCGCCAGGCGGTGGGGGCGAGCCCGGCTGCTGATGACGGGCACCGGCGAGGTAGCGCACGAGTGCGACGAGGCCAACGATCAGGACGGCCCACCATGGTCACTCCTGCCGGTGGCGGGCCCGGCGGAACCTGTCCAGGCCCTCGGACAGGTCCACGATCGGGTCGGGGTAGTCGAGCGCGGCGCGGTCCGCTCCGGACAGCTTCCACGGCTCGTGCACTGCGGGCGCGTCGATATTCCTCAGTTCGGGCACCCAGCGGTGGACGTAGGTGCCGTCGGGGTCGTACCGCTTGGCCTGGACGACGGGGTTGAGGACCCGGTTGGGCCGGGTGTCGGTCCCGGTACCAGCCACCCACTGCCAGTTGAGCTGGTTGTTGGCGATGTCACCGTCGACCAGCCAGTGCAGGAAGTGGGCGGCGCCGATGCGCCAGTCGACGTAGAGCGTCTTGGTCAGGAAGCTCGCGGTCAGCAGGCGGGCCCGGTTGTGCATCCAGCCCTCGTGGCGCAGTTGCCGCATCGCGGCGTCGATCACCGGGTAGCCGGTACGGCCTTCCCGCCACGCCTCGATGTCGGCCTTCGCCGTGCGCTCGGTGCGCCAACGGTCGCCTTTGGTGCGGTAGTCGGCACGGGCGGCGCCCGGGCGGGCGGCGAGCACCTGACGGTGGAAGTCGCGCCAGGCGAGCTGCCGAACCAGCGCCTCGGCGCCCCGTCCGCCGCGGCGACGGGCCCGGTGCACCAGTTCTACTGGGGAAAGGGTACCGAAATGCAGATGCGCGGAGAGCCGGGAGGTGGCGTCTGCGGCCAGGTCATCCCGGGTGTCGTCGTAGGCGTCCAGGCCGTGCCGCCAGTAGGCGGTCACCCGCTTGCGGCCCTCGGTCTCTCCGCCGGGCTGCAGGGCGGGCGAGACCCCGGTGACCTCGCTGCGGGCGGGCACCGGCTCGCCCTTCACCTGGTCGGGCACGTGCACGTGGCGCGGGGCGGCCACAGCCGTGCGCAGGCGGGCCTGTGCCCACTGCCGGTAGTACGGAGTGAAGACGGCGAAGTGGTCCGACAAGGAGGGGGTCACCTCGCCGGGCGGCACGGCCACGGTGACCGCGTCCTGGACGAACAGACGGCGGCCGCCGGACTCCAGGGCCCGCCGGAGCCGGTGCTCCCGCCGGGTGGCGAAGGCGCTGTGCGCCGCCGCCATGTACACCTCGTCGGCGTCCGCCTCCCGCACCGTACGGCACACCTCCTCCACTAGGTCGCCGGAGCGCACCACGAGGCGTCCGCCGCGCTCACGCAGGGAGGCGTCCAGGTCGGCCAGGCAGTCGGCCAGGAAGGCGCTGCGGTTCGGCGTGGCGAACCCGGCAGCTTCGACGGCCAGGTCGCGCACGAAGAGCGGGACGACCGCGTCGGCGGACTTCAGCGCCGCGTGCAGCGGCGGGTGGTCGTGCAGGCGCAGGTCGGAGGTGAACAGGACGACCGAGACGCGCATGGGCTTCAATTTCTCTCCACTGTCCTCCGGCGGCGCGGCGCTCCCGGAAGCGGCGCGGCCGGCCGTGAGGGGCTCATCTGTGCGGGGCATGATCGTGCTGGGCACGGGCGGCGGCGCGGACGATGTTACGGGCCATGCCTCCGAAGACGACCGCGTGGAAGGGCGAGACGCTCCACCAGTACAGGTGACCCAGCAGTCCACGGGGGTGGAACAGCGCCCGCTGCCGGTATCGGACAGATCCGCCGCCGCTGCCGTCCACGCGCATCTCCAGCCAGGCCAGACCCGGCAGCCGCATCTCGGCGCGCAGCCGCAGCAGCCGGCCGTACTCGATCTCCTCCACCCGCCAGAAGTCCAGCGAGTCGCCCACCCGCAGCCGCCGGGCGTCCCGTCGGCCCCGGCGCAGGCCGACGCCGCCGACAAGGCGGTCGAGCCAGCCGCGCACGACCCAGGCCAGTGGAAAGGAGTACCAGCCGTTCTCACCGCCGATGCCCTCGATGACCTGCCACAGCGCCTCCGGCGCCACATCCGTCTCGCGTTCGCGGATGTCGGCGTACAGGCTGCCGCCTGCCCAGTCCGGGTCGGTCGGCAGCGGGTCGCTGGGGGTGCCCGGCACGGAAGCCGAGGACCAGCGCGTGGCGACCTGGGCCTCCCGAACGCGCTGCAACGCAAGGGCCACTGCCTGGTCGAACCCGAGCGGATGGCCGGGCGGACTGGGCAGGTACCGGTCGATGTCCCGCTCCCGGCAGACCACTTCGTGGCGCAGGGACTCCGTGAGCGGGCGGGCGATCGAGGCAGGCACCGGGGTCACCAGGCCGACCCACTGACTCGACAGACCAGGTGTCAGCACGGGCACGGGCACGATGAGCCGCCGGGGCAGCCCTGCGACGGCGGCGTACCGCTGGATCATCTCCCGGTAGGTGAGCACCTCCGGGCCGCCAATGTCAAAGGCGCGGCTGACGTCGGCGGGCAGACGGGAGCAGCCCACCAGGACGCGCAGGACGTCCCGCACAGCGATGGGCTGGATACGGGTGTACACCCAGCGCGGGGTGACCATCATCGGCAGCCGCTCGGTGAGATAGCGCAGCATCTCGAAACTGGCCGAGCCGGAACCGATGATGACGGCGGCGCGCAGGACGGCGGTCGGCACACCCGAGTCGAGCAGGATGCGGCCCACCTCGGCGCGGGAACGCAGGTGGGGGGAGAGATGCGACTCGGCGACCCCTTCGGGGGTCAGCCCGCCGAGGTAGACGAGGCGGCGGACGCCGGCCCGGCGGGCCTGCTCGCCGAAGACGCGGGCCGCTTCACGGTCGGTCTGTTCGAAGTCGCGGCCGGTGCCGAGCGCGTGCACCAGGTAGTAGGCCACGTCCACGCCGTCCATCGCCCGTGCCACCGACGCGGCGTCGAGGACGTCGCCCTGGACGACCTCCGCCCGGGCGGCCCACGGATGGTCGCGCAGCTTGCGCGGCGTGCGCGCCAGGCAGCGTACCCGGTACCCGGCGTCCAGCAGCTCAGGCACGAGCCGACCGCCGATATAGCCGCTCGCGCCGGTAACCAGACAGGTCGGCGCCTCGTGAGCCGTCGCCCCGTCCCCGGTCGTCGTCCTGGTCGCCTCGTCCGCCACGGGTACCGTCCCTGTACTCGCTCGTGCGCCGGTGCACCGCATCGCGCTCTCCTGAACTTCTACAGTGCTGGCCGCCCGGCCGGATGCGCCTCGTGCGCACGGTGATCGGGTGACGTCCGCAGCCATCAGCGCCACCGGGGAAAGGACCGCCCTGCACGACCGGACCGGCCCATGCATCACGCCGCACCCGGCCGGCACGCTGATCACATGGCGTCCGACCTCAGTACGCCGCACGCGCGCTGCGCACCCCGCTCACGCCGCAGCCCGCCGCCTGGCGTGGGGCCGGCTCCTCCCACGGCCCGGTCCGGGCACTGCTGGCCGTGCCGACCGGCGCGTCTGCGAGGAGATCGCCGCGCGTCACTGGCCGCGCGCGGAACAGGTGGTGCCCCGGCTGAGGCGCAGCGCCGACCACGGGCTCTGTGGTTCGGTGTCGCGACCGGTATGGCCACGTTCGGCGGGCGGACGCGGTGGCAGGCCGCCGTCCGCGCCGTCGCGTCGCCAGCCGTGGCCTCGGCCACCGTGAACACCCTGGCCAAACGGTCCGCGGGGCGCACCCGCCCGCCGCTGGATGGTGTACCGGCGGTGCGGCACCTCCCCCGCCTGCCGTTCACCACATCGTTTCTGCCCTACTACCAGGACGTGTACGACCACGTCCTCAGGGCCACCGGGTGGACCGAATCTCTGCGGCATGGTCACATCCATCATGGAGACCAACCTGACGGTTCAGGGCAACCGCATGAACCTGATCATGAAGAAGGTGACCAGTTGGGCCTCGATTGTGGCCGTACCCACGGCCGTCACCGGTTTCTACGGCCAGAACGTCCCGTATCCGGGCGTCAACAGCCATGCAGGATTCCTCACTTCCACCGGTGTCATAGTCATCGCGTCCGTGCTGCTCTACTGAGCCTCCTTCAAGCGCAAGGACTGGATCTGAGCTCTTGCCGCAGCGAGGGCCCTGCCCGTTCCGGCGCCTTACCCGCCCCGCCGACTTCCGCCACCCGGCGCACCGATGGCGTGCCCTGCCCGAACCAGGGGCAACCGGATAGCGAAGGGACAGGCCGGACCGGGGGCGGCCCGGCGATGACGGCACCGAGGAGGTCGTGGCGATGCAGTGGTGGGGCTTGATGGTCCTCCTGATCGCGCTGGCGGGTCTGCTCACAGCGGCGACGCTGGCAGTCCAGGCCAAACGCCGCGGGGGAACGGTGATCGCGGTGCGCTCGGCCCGCTATCCCCGCCGGGAGGGACCGCGGTGATCACCCTCATTCTCGCGTCGGAACTGACCAAGCGGGTGGTCGTGACGCTGAGCGGCGACGCCGTCGCCCAAGTCCGGGACACCGTGTTCGACGCGCGGGCGGGCCGGATCAGCGGCTTCACCTTGAGCGGGCGCGGTCTGCTCGCCGGCCCGCTCAAGAAGAGCCTGCCGTTTTCCGGGGTGCACGCCATCGGACCGTCCGCCGTGATGATCCCCAGCGAGGCCGTCGTGGAGGAGTCGGACGTGGTCGTGGGCGCCGGCGAAGCCGACCGCGGCCAGGTCATCGGCGCACCTGTTCTCACGGATCACGGAACCGCGATGGGCACAGTGCTGGACGTCGTGATAGAGACCGGCACGAGCGGACGAGTCATCGGCTTCGAGATGGCCAGCAACGAGAATCCGGACCACCGCAAACGGAAGGCGTTCGTCCCGCGCGGCGAGACACTGGCCGTCTCCGGGCGGGCCCTGGTCGTCCCGGCGCACGCCCGCCGCTTCATCGCCGACGACCTGCCCAGCTTCGGCGCCCAGGTCGAGGCGTTCCGCGCGCACACGGCGCAGCCGTACACCGACCCGACCGTCAGCGCGGAAGGGGGCCGACCATGATGCTCTTCACACAGGCCAAGGGCCTTCCCGTGATCACCGCCGAAGAAGCCGAGTCCCTGGGACGGGTGGAGAGCCTGACCATCGACGTCCGCACCGGGGACATCGCTTGCCTGCGGCTGTCCGGTGCATCCGGACACGCCCGGGTCATCGTCTGGGACGCGGTCGAAGGGATGGGACGGGATGCCGTGATCGTTCGTTCCCGTGCCGCCGCCGACCCGAGTCGGCGCGCGCTCCCCGACCATCAAGAGGCCCTCGGGCACCGCGTCCTGACGGAACACGGCGCCACGCACGGCACGGTAAAGGACATCGCCTTCGACGACACGACCGGAGCCGTACTGACGCTGTACACGGCGCTTGGCGACATCTCCGGAGACCGTCTCATCGGTCTCGGCTCCTACGCCGTGGTGGTGTGTGACGAGCCCGTCCGGCAGGAGTGACCGGGGCCATCGCTGCGCCGGACAATGGCGAGCCCGGCCTGCCGGAAGGCCAAGGCACTGGCCGAGTAGCCCACCCGGCCACGCCCGGCAGGCCGGGGAAGACGTCGAGGGCCAAGGGTGTGCAAAGCCGTCGATCGCCACTCCTGATCGACGGCTTTGCCAGCAGGCTCTCGGAGATCCGGCGGGAACGAGGTGTCGGTGTGGACCGCCTGTCCGGCCGGTCCCGGCCGTTATTCCGTGCTGAGCATGCCTTCGCGCAGGCGTGCCAGGAGCCGCTTGATCAGACGGGAGACGTGCATCTGGGAGATGCCGAGGCGTTCGCCGATCTGTGCCTGGGTCTGTTCCTCGACGAAGCGCCAGTGGATGATCTTGCGGTCGCGTTCGTCGAGTTCCGCGATCAGCGGTACGAGGGCATGGAAGTCCTCGACCAGTTGCAGGGCCTCGTCCTCGTCGCCGATGAAGTTCGCCAGCGCGGCCTCGCCGTCCTCGCTGCTGTTGATCGCCGCGTCCAAGGAGGCCGACTTGTAGCCGTTGGCGGCCAGTTGAGCCTCGACGACCTCGTCCTCCGGAAGGCTCATCAGCTCAGAGAGCTCTTTGTTCGTCGGCGTCCGCCCCAGTCGGGTGCGCAGCTCCTCGTTGGCCCGAGCCAGTTGGGAGCGGGCTTCCTGGAGCCGTCGCGGCACGTGCACGGCCCAGGAGGTGTCACGGAAGAACCGCTTGATCTCCCCCACGATGTACGGGACGGCGAAAGAGGTGAACTCCACTTCCCGGGACAGCTCGAACCGGTCGATCGCCTTGATCAGCCCGATCATGCCGACCTGGACGATGTCCTCCATCTCCTCCGGCCCCCGGCTGCGGAACCGGCCGGCCGCGTAGCGGACGAGGGACATGTTCATCTCGATCAGCGTGTTGCGCGCGTAGCTGTACTCGGGCGTGCCCTCCTCCAGCACGGCCAACTGACCGAAGAACAGTTTCGACAGCTCCCGCGCGTTCTTCGGCGCGACCTTGGACGGGTCCGCGATCTCCGGAACGTCCACCGTCTGCTCGGCAGTCCGTGTGATCGTCGTCGGCGTCATGCGCCCCTCCCGGTCGTTGGGTCTCGTCCTCGCCGGCACATCGTCCGGCAGCACCCGCCTACCCCAGCCGCCGATCAGCACTCCTCGAACCTCCGTCAGTACGGGCCACGGCAGTCGTCCACGTCAGACGGTGAAACGGTCCGGATCGGCGGCCTTCCAGTCGGTCGCCCACGAAGGTGGTGGTTCGGCGAGCAACTGCCCCGGTTCCAGCCACTCCGACATCTCCTCGTACGAGCGCTCGGTGAAGGGGTCGACGCGTCGACGGAGCATGTGAGGACGCAGGTCCGCGGCCTTGCCGGAGAACTCGGCCGCGTCGAAACCGGCGTCCTGCGTGCGGCAGCCGAAGTACCCGGTGCCTATCTCCCACACGAGCTCGCCGCCCGGACGCAGGTGGAACTCCGACAGGCCGCCCTCACCGGTGTCCTGCGCGAAACCCCCTGCCGCCGCACCACCGAATGTCGACGCTGCACCGGACACCCACCGCCCGCACGAAGGCGAGCGGGAGCGCCGCGAACCACCAGGAGGGCGAGATCCAACCGCCGCGGCCGAAGCCGACAGAGCGGTCACCAGAGTCAGTACGACGACTCCAACGCGTGTCACACCCGGCGCATTGCCCGGATGGCGGTCGCCATGCGCTCTGAAGTCTGGATCCGCCCCTGGCCCTGAGGGCGCCGCCGCTCCGTCCGTCGCCTACTGTCTCTCTAACCACAGCAGCCGGATGTCCGCGCCGGCCGCTTACGACCGGGGGCCCCCGGTTCCGAGGACGTAAAGCCATGGGTCCTACCATGAAGCGACGCCCAGGCGGCCCACTTCGGTCGGGGTCGGCCGGGAAACGGCTTGCTGCCCCTGCCGTCGGGTACACAGCGAATTGATGAGGGTGACCTCAGCAGCGTCCGATACCCAGTGAAAGCGATGTGTTCGTGACCCGTCTCGACGGCTCTGGCGATGACCGTGTGGAGGGGCCGGGCGCTGGCCCGGACGCCGTCGCGCTGGAGATCGCGGACGCCGTGGAGAGTCTCACGAACCTGTGGTTGCTGGCCGCTCAGGAAGCGCCCCTGCGCCTGTCCCTGCACCAGCTCCGCGCTCTGCGGACGCTGGAGGCGGCACCTGAGCTGAACCTCACCGCTCTGGCCGAGCGGCTGCACATAGGGCTGCCCACGGCCAGCCGGCTGTGTGACCGGCTGGAAGCGGCGGGAATGCTGGAACGCGCACTGCACCCGCGGAATCGCCGTGAGGTACGGCTGAGCCTCACCGCGCAGGGACGACGGGTGCTGGACGACGTGGCGTCGCGCCGGGCCCAGGAACTGACGGCTGCGCTGACGGCCTTGCAACCGGCGGAGCGGTCGGCCCTGCGTCGGGGGCTGAAGGCTTTACTCGCCGCTCAGAGAAAGGTATCGCCCGCTCCGGACGATGCGCCTGGCGAGCGGTGACGGGGCTGGTCCAGGAATTCTGGACCAGCCCTGCCGACGGCCCTGCGAGACCTCCGGTCCGCTGATTCCGTCGCGGTCTCGTGCGGCGGGCTCCGCGGGCCGCGCACAGGACCTGGCGCGGTGGGCGCCCGCCGCCGAGGTCCCCGGTCGCCGAGCGGAGGCCGCGGGCGCCGGCTCCCAGGCGGCCGCCAGGCTTCATGTGAGCAGACTGCTCGGACAGGGGTCTCTTCGACCATCGCCAGGAGCGGGGCGGCCCGGAGTCGGGCCCTCCGCGGACGGGAACGGTGCAGGGTCATCCCGGGACCGGCATCGGCCGCATGCCGGTCCGTGTCTCCTGTCAGGGGCTCCGGAGCGGAGCGGTGCGGCACAGAAGGACGCACACGTCGTCGTCGCGCTCCGACTCATGGACAAGGGGTTTGAGGAGGGACTCTGCGCTCGCGTCGAGGTCTTCGAGGTCGGGTTCGTCCAACGCTGCCAGGGTCCGGGCGAGCAACTCGATCCCGGCATCGATGCCTTGGGCACGCCGCTCGACCAGGCCGTCGGTGTAGAGCACCAGCGTGGAGCCCGGTTCGATCTCGGTCGTGCGGTCCTCGTACTCGAAGGGGATCGGGACGCCCAGCATGACCCCGGGCCTGTCGTCCAGGACGCGCACGGCGCCGCCGGGAGCACGGACCACGGCCGGCGGGTGGCCGGCGGCGGCCCACGTCACCTGGGGATCGTCCGGTCTGAAGCGCGCGATCGTGGCAGTGGCGTAGAGGTTGGGCTGCTGGTGGCACAGCATGCGGTGCAGCCGTGTGAGGATCCGGGCGGGGCTGGTCTCGTCGATCGCGTACGCCCGCAGTGCCGTGCGCAGCTGGCCCATGATGACGGCGGCGCGCAGTCCGTGCCCGGTCACGTCTCCTATGACGGTCAGCAGGCTGCCGTCGGGCTGGAAGAAGGCGTCGTACCAGTCACCGCCGATGTTGAGGCCGCGGGTGGCGGGCAGGTACCGGGCGGCCAGGTGCAGGCCGTCCGCCGAGGGCAGGTCGGTGAGCTGGGCGCGCTGGAGTTCCTCGGCGGTGTCCCGGTGCTGTTCGTAGCGCAGGGCGTTGTCCAGGGCGATGGCCACACGGCGGGCCAGTTCGAGCAGCATGACGCTGGTGTCGGCGTCGAAGCGGTCGCCGGGTGCCGTGAGCGTCAGGACACCCAGGGATCGCCGCACGGTGAGGGGGATGCACAGCAGAGGCCGGTCCGGCGACAGGGCGGAGGGCGGGCGGTCGTCGATGCCGGGCAGGTCGCCAGGGTGCGGTCCGGCGTGCTGCGGGCGGTCGGTGCGGGCGGCGGCCACCGCGGCGGCGGAGTGGAGGTCGTTTCCGGCTGTCTCCTCGTCTTCGTCGAAGAGCCACACGTCGACCTGACTCGCGTACTCCGGAACGAGGAGGTCGGGCAGGCGGCGCACGATGTCCCGGTGATCGAGCGACGCGGTGACGACCGCGCTGGCGTTGGCGAGGAAGGTCAGCAGGCGTCGTGCCTTCTCCGCCTCGCCGCGCGCGGCCCGTTCCGCGTCAAGCAGTTCCTGTTGGGTCAGCGCGGCGGCGTCCAGTTCGGCGTGCAGGGCCAGCACGCCCTGGTTGGTCTGGTGCAGTTCCTCACGGTGGAGCTGGAGCAGCTTCTCCGACTCGTCCAGCTTCTGCAGAACCGCCGCGGTCTCCTCGTCCGCTGCCAGCAGGGCTTCGGCGGACGCGGTCGCGGTGGCGTCGGGGTGCGCCGGGCAAGGCGGGTCCTGTGTCAGGGGACCGGGGCAAGAGAGGGCCAGGCGCCACGGCGAGGCCTGTCCCGGGGACGGCGTGGCCGGTTGTACGGCAGCCTGTACGCGTACGGGCTTGTCCGGGGCTGATTGCCGGACGGTGAGGGTGAGTTCGGCGCCGCCTTGGCCGAGAGACTTCCGCAACTGTGCGGTGAGGGCGGTGAGGAAGCGCGCCCGTCCGATATCGGGCGCGCCCAGGGAGGCCGTGAGGTGTGCCGCGAAGCTCCGAGCTCGGGCGGCCTCGGTGGGTGTGGTGATCTTCCGGATGTCAGGCGGGATCATGGCGTCGGTCCACGGGGTCGGAGGCCAGGACGGCCACGCTGGTGTCGTCGCGCACTGGGTTGGCGGCACTGCTGGCATCACGCAGGATGGTCGCCGCGACCACTGCCGGTTCATGGGCGAGGAGGCCGAGATCGTTCGGCGGTATCCATCGGCTGGGCAGACCGTCGCTGTGCAGGACGAGCAGGTCACCGGGCCGCCAGGGCCGGCGGCGTACGGGCACGGACGCCGGGAACTGGGCGCCGACGATGCCCGGGTGGGAGACCAGGTGGTCCCATGAGTCGCCGGCGTGCAGGCGGGCTCCGATGTTGCCGACGCCGGCGAAGGCCAGTTCTCCGGTGTCCGTGTCGACTTGTGCCACCGCGACTGCCGCGCCGCGGGTGGCCCGAAGGGCCGGGTGCATGTGGCGCAGGATCTCCTCCGGTGGCAGGTGGGCCGAGCGGTGCAGCTCGTCGGCGGCGGCACTGGACGCGTGCGCCGCGTGCGCGCCGTGGCCGAGGCCGTCGGCGAGGATCAGGGTGAGGCGGCTGCCCGCGCGGGCGCAGCTCCAGGCGTCTCCCGAGTGCTCGGCGTGGCCGAGGGGGACGTTGATCCCTCCCGCTCTCGGGCCCTGCCGGTTCCCTTCCCGACGCGTTGCCGGCTCCTGGTCGAAGCGGGCGACCGCGACGGTGCCACGGGAGGTGCTGTACAGGTCGAAATCGCTGGCTATGCGCATGCACGTACCCAGGCCGGCGCCGAGTGACGCCTCGCTGGTCGAGTACCCGTCGCGCAGGGCCGCGGTGATGTCGGGGATGCCCGGGCCGTAGTCGATGGCTGCCACCTGCACGGCGGGGGCGCGGGTGGCTCCAGGCCGGTCGACGAGGTCGATCAGGACCCGACCGCCGCTGGCGTGCTTGACCAGGTTGGTGGCCAGTTCAGTGGCGACCAGGGCCGCGACCGCGGTGCGGTGCGGGTCGAGACGGGCCTGGGCGCTGGCCGCCTCGACCGCCACCCGGACGTCCCGTACGCGGGTGGAGTCGTGCACCGGAATGTCCCAGACGCGTCCCATCACGCCCCCGGCCGTGCCGCGGGTACGCCTGTGGTCCAGGCGATGACCGTGACAGTCGTGCCCCGGCCCGGCTCGGTGTCGATCTCGAACTCGTCGACGAGGCGCTTGGCACCGCTGAGCCCGAGCCCCAGGCCGCCGCCACTGGTGTACCCGTCGGTCATGGCAAGCCCGACGTCGCGGATGCCCGGACCGCTGTCGGCGAAGGTCAGCCGCAGCCCCCGGCTCACGCCTCGGTTCAGTGGCGTGATCTCCACGTGTCCGCCGCCGCCGTGGACCAGGGTGTTGCGGGCCAGTTCGCTTGCGGCCGTGACCAGCTTCGTCTGCTGCACCAGTCCGAAGCCGAGGTCGGCCGCGCTCTGGCGTACGTGCTGGCGCACCCACGCGAGGTCCGCGTCCGAGCGGATCGGCAGGCTTGTCTCGACGGCGGGGTCGGAAGCCGGCATCACGTCGCCCTCTCGCGTGTGTCCGAGGCGCCCGGCGTGGACGTTCCAGCAAGGATTTCCAGGGCGCGGTCGACGTCGAGCGCGGTGGTCAGTCCGGGCAGGGTGAGGCCCAGCTCGACCAAGGTGATCGCCACGGCCGGCCGCATGCCGGCGACGACCGTGCGGGCCGCCAGCAGACTGGCGCTGACCGCGATCTCGGCGAGGATCCGGCCAAGGAAGGAGTCGACGACCTCCACACCGGAGATGTCGATGATCACGCCAGTCGCCCCGCTGCCGGCGATTCGGTGACTGATGTCCTGCTGGAGTTGCTCGGCCATGCCGTCGTGCAGCTCACCCTGAAGGCTGACCAGCAGGGTGTCCCCCAGCGCCAGGACCGGCACTACGGTCGCGTGGCCCGGGAACGGAGCGGTCACCGCATGCTCGCACGGGGAGAGACCTCGATGCCCAGCCGGCTGAGGGCGTAGGCGAGGGCGTCGGCGAGTGAGGCGCGGGTGAGAACGGAACTGAGATCGATGCCAAGTTGCACGATGGTCTGTGCGATGGCCGGCCGGATGCCGGAGACGATGCACTCGGCGCCCATCAGCCGCGCCGCGGCCACCGTCTTCATCAGGTGCTGCGCGACGAGCGAGTCGACCGTGGGCACACCGGTGATGTCCAGGATGGCGTAGCGGGCCCGCTGGTCCACGATGCCCTCCAGCAGGGACTCCATGACGACCTGACTGCGAGCGCTGTCCAGCGTGCCGATCAGCGGTACGGCGACGACGCCCTCCCACAGGCTGATGACCGGCGTGGCCACTTCGAGCAGCTGCTGCCGCTGCCGTGCGATGAGCTCCTCGCCCGAACTCAGCGCCGTCTGCATCACCACCAGCCGCAGGGTGCCCATCAGGGCCGTCAACGCCAGCAGGCCCTCGGCCGCCTCGGGCGTTGAGGGGTCGGAGTACTCGCCCCGCAGCAACTCGGCCGCCGGGGCCCGCAGGGCGGCCACCTCGTCCGCGATCCGGGCCGGACTCCATCCCGCCCGGGTCTGACTACCGGACATGCGTCCCAACTGGTCGCGCACGCCGTCGAAACCGGACGAGGTGATGTCCTCCAGGCGTCCGGACAAGGCTACGTCGGACAGCGCGTCCACCACTGCCTTGCACGCATCCACCGCTTCTTCGCGCGATACGGTGAACACCGTCCGGAAGAGCGGCGCATCGGCCCAGCGCTGAGCGATCTGCTCTCGGCGGCGCTTCAGGAAAATCCCCAGCCGGCGCGCCGTCGACTCGACCGCCTCCTGCTCCGACACCTTCATCGCCTCCTCCTGTACAGGGCCGTCGATCGACCACGCCTGAGACTGGATTATTGCCTCATGGCAAACGTTAGCGTCGACGGTCTGGTGCGAACAACACGGGATCGGCACACATCAAAGTGCCCGGCCGGCGATCCTGCCCGGGGTCAGGTGCCGTGCCAGTCGAGGCAGACGACGAGCGCGTCGTCGTCGGGCACACAACGACCGCGGTGGCCGGTCAACTCCCGCAGGATGGCGCGCGGGACATCGGCGGCCGGCAGCAGCCGAGTGGCCTGGATCGCCCGCGCAAGGGCGACATCGCCGTACGCCTCACCCTTGGGGTCGGCAACCGCGTACACCCCGTCGCTGACGAACACGAGCCGGTCACCGGGCTGGACTTGGAACTCCTGAGCCACGTAGTCGGTCTCCTCGAACATGCCCAACGGAAGCTGCGCCTCGAAGGTGACGTGTTCCACCGCGCCGCCGCGCAGCCGCAGCATCTGCGGCGAGCCGGCGTCCACCACCTCGGCGCGGCCCGTCGCGAGGTCGAAGTCGAACATCAGCACCGACAGGTAGCTGCGGCCCCGGTAGTGGGCGTACACCGCCTGGTCCGCCAGGGCGGCCTGGTCGTCGATGGCGAGCCCGGCGCGGCGGGCGTTGCGCAGGGCGTTGATGGCCAGGTTCGTCAGCAGGGAGGCTTCTATCCCCTCCCCCATGCCGTTGGTGACGTACAGCATCAGGCGGTCGGCCGTGGCGGACCAGTCGAAGTTGTCACCGAAGATCGCGTACGCCGGCTCCAACTGCCCCGCCAGTTCGTACTCGCGGCGGGAGCAGGAGCGTCCGGGCAGCAGCTGCCACTGCATCTCGGCGGCCAGGGTGAGCCGGTCCTTGCGCCGCGCCTGCACGTAGATGTCGGTGTCCCGCTCCGCGACGAGCAGCTCGTGGCCGACCACCTCAGCGATGTCGGAGAGTTCACCGAGCAGTTCCCGGACCCCGCCCCTGTGCGCGAGAGTCACGGACAGCACTCCCAGCCGGTCCCCGCGCACGCTGACCGGCAGGTGCACCCGCACGCGGCCGCCGGAAGCGGATTCGACGACCGGTTCCTGGGCACCGAAAGCACGGCCCGCCACACTGTTGTGCACGGACACCGGCTCCCCGGTGTGGGGCACCGACACAGGCTGAAGCACCGTCAGCCCGTAGTCGGCCATCAGCAGGTCGACGGACTCCGCGCCGTACTGCTCGACCAGCACGCGACGGACGGCGTCGAGCAACTCGTGGGATGCCGCTGTGCGCAGAGCCCGCTCAGCGGTCACGTATCTGTTCACGGTGGTAAACACACCAATCCTTCGGTGGACACGTACCGGCCTCGCTCGCGAGGAGGCCGCTCGGTAGCCGCGCCAAGCCGTTCAAACCATCTGTTGCCGTTGCGGGTGCCTAGTACGCTGGCGACCGTCCCAGTGCCTGCGAGAGTGTGACAGTGACCGCATTCCGTCCCCGCCCGGAACCCGTCGAGGTCGCCCGAGTGACCGCGACGGCCGGAGAGTTGCTGGAAGTCCTGTGGGGCCGGGCCACCACCGCGCCGGCGTCGGCGTCGCAGATGCGGGTGCTGTTGACCCTGGAGCACCAGGACGGTATCAACCTGCGCGCCCTGTGTGACGCGCTCTCCTCCGCGCCCCCCGCGACCAGTCGGCTCTGTGACCGGCTGGTCGCGGCCGGCTTCGTCGAGCGCGTGATCGGCAAGGCCGACCGGCGCGAGGTCCGGCTGCACCTCAGCAAGCGGGGCCGCGCCTTCCTCGACGAACTGCGCACGCGCAGGGAGCAGGAGCTGCAGACGGTGCTGAGGCTCATGCCCGTCGGCAAACGAGCGGCGCTGCTGGAGGGGTTGGAGGCGTTCTGCGACGCGGCGACACTGCAGATGGACGACAAAGACGCGCGGACCGGCGACCGCACGGCCTGAACGCCGGGTCGCGCCACCGGGCCTCCCGACCCTCCTGGGCGTCGATGGGTGGTGCGCGGAGCGGTTGCCGTCCGCCGGAACATTCCACATCCCTCCTCGTGCGGTACGGCACGGCTGGTTGGTCGGTCTTCGGTCATTGTTCCCGCATGGCAACGAACGTCTTGGGGGCTTTCACGGCTTCGGATACCCCGAGACCGCCGTCGATCGACCTGCGGACTCACCTGTAAGTGGAACGCGTCTGATCCCGGCCCTGCCGGGTAAGCGGACAAAAGCACCCATTGAGATCGGAGGTGAGTGATGGTGCCCTCCTTCACGGAGGATGTGCACCGGCCCGCCAGGAGTCCTCGAACAGCCGAGGACGCACGCGGTATCACGCGGATCTTCCTGTCCGTCCTGGAGCCCGACGACTCCGCTCAGGCGGAGGCGATACTCCTCGCGGTGTCGGAACTCGTCACGAACGCCATCCGGCACGCCGGCGGAGTGACCGGCTTCGGACTGCGGGCGGACGAGGAAACCGTGACCGTACGGGTGGCGGACGCCAGCCCCACGCCTCCTCACCGGCGCAACACTCCGCTGTGGGAGCCCGGCGGATTCGGCTGGCCGCTGGTCCTGGAACTGGCGCAAGAGGTACGAGTCAGCACACACAGGTCCGGCAAGACGGTAGAGGCCGTGCTCGCGCTGGCCCACTGAACCCGGCTCTCCACACCGCAGGAGGCCGGTGCCAACTCCGCCGCCCTCCAGATCTGCAGCGCCCTCTCCGACGTCGTGCTGCTCGCCGCGACCGGCGCGGCCTTCGCCTCCCTCGGCGACGGCCGACCCCGGTTCCCAACCGACAGCCTTCCTTCGCCCCACGGGGCCGCACCCATGAACGCCCCTCCGGCCGGCCCGAGGACGACCGGCTACAGTGCGCGAGACGGCAGCCTGGTCAGGGAGGGGAAGCGTGACCGACACCAGCAGCGCCAGGCCCGCCGAGGGTGAAGCACAAACACCGCAGCAGGGCCGACTGCACCGCCTGATGCGCTACATCCCCCTGATCGCCCCCGTCCTGCTGTGGGCCGTGCCCTGCTGGGTGCTCCTGCACAGCAGCCAGCACTGGCCGCTCCCTGTCACGCTGGCCGGCACCGTGCTGTTCTCCTCGGCCTGATCGGTATGCCGCTCGCGATGGTGCGCAGCCACGGCCGGCGCCAGCTCGGCTGGGGGTACGCCGAGGCCCGCCGCGTGCCACGCGTGCGCCGACTCGACGTGCAACTCCCACGGCTGGGTGCCGGGTTGGACGGCATCCGCGTCGTCCTCATCACCGACACCCACTACGGCCCGCTCGATCGCGCCCGCTGGTCGGCGCGGGTGTGCGAGACGGTGAACGCCGCGCCCGCGAGGCAGCTCCCGCCGGCCACGGATTCCGCCAGTGGTGCGCAACGGCTCGCAAAGCGCGGGACGACCGGCGCAAGGAGATCGCCACACTCGTCACCGGATTACGCGAGGGCCCGCAGCGTGCCTTGCTGATCACGGTCGCCATGCTGCACGGCGCCCACGCCGACGTCGTCCACCAGGCGGCCCAACTCTTGCTCAGCACCCTCAGGCACCCACTGGACGAAAACCCGTTACTCCAACGCAAGGACCTCGCCGAGCGGCTGCGTGAGATTTCCGCCGGTACCGGGCCGGACGGTCACGTGCGCTTCACGGAGCTCGACTACGACGCCGCGATCCGCGCCTACTTCTGGGATCACATGCCCGAACTGAGACAGCATCTCGGCACCTGGGCCGCGGGCAGCGTGGACTTGAACGACCCACACGTCACCCGGGAGGTCCGTGACGGACTGGTGGCGCGGCTCGCCGCGCAGTATCTGCGGACCGGACGCGGTGAAGGTCTGGCCTCCCTGTCCGAGGACTGGAGCACCACGACCACGAGCAGGGCCCTGCGGGTGGCGATAGATCATCCGTGCAGGTCGCGGCCTTGAGTGCTGATCTCCGACTGTGCTCAGCGCTCGCGCCGACGTCTTCATCTGCGCAGGGCACCCGGGGGCATCATGATCTGTCGTGCTGCTGCGCCTGGCCTATCTTGTTGCGACCAACACCATTGCGTTCCTGCGCCTGCTGCCGATGAGCAGCACGGAGAAGGACATCGAGATACTGGCGCTGAGGCACCAACTGCTGGTCCTGCAGCGCCAGGTCGGCAAGCCCAGGTTCGAGGACACCGACCGCGCCGTCCTCGCCGGCCTGCTCCACCACCTCCCCGTGGAGAAGCTGCGGCGGCTCCTTCTGTTGGTACGCCCAGACACGATTCTGCGCTGGCACCGCAACCTGCTCAAGCACCGCCATGCCGCGACCTGCGTCCCGAAGCGACACGGACGCCCACCTACCGTTCTATCGATCCGCGCCCTCTGCGCCTCGCCCGCGAGAACAGCTCGTGGGGGAATCGCCGGATCCACGGTGAACACGCAGCCCTGGGCATCAAGGTCGCCGCCTCCACGGTGTGGGAAATCCTCAAGGAGCACGGCATCCCACCCGCCCCCGCACGACAGAGCACGACCTGGGCCGACTTCCCACGCAGCCAAGCCGATGCACTGCTCGCCTGCGATCTGGTGACCGTTGCGGAGCTGGGCGAGGGCGAGCAAAGCCTGATGCCCGAGCGGGTGGCGCCGAGCGCGTGTGGAGCGGCGAGGAGGCTTGGTCGCCACCGAGCCGCGCACTCAGCGTGCGGAACGGCGAAAGCGGCTCCTTGGAATGCGGCGACGGAGAATGCGTGACTATGCTGGATTTAGCTTCATCGGGGGCTTGAACCAGGGTGTCGACTCCACTGGCCGCCCCACAGCCCGAGCGCACCGCGACGCTCTTCAGCGTCCTGCGCTCGTCACCATGCGCTTCTCGCACTTCCCAGGGAGTATTCCCATGGCTGCTCAGACCGCCTCAATCGTTCTTGAGCCCGAGGCACAGGAGCTCGCCGACGCGACCTCGCACCATCCGTTCCTGTACGAGCTGGATCCGACCGCAGCCCGCAAGGTCCTCGACGACCTCCAGGCCGCACCGGTCGACAAGCTGCCGGTCGACGAGGAGTGGGTCACCGTACCGGCCACCGTGGGCGACGTACGGGTACGCATCGTCAAACCGCAGGGCGCCACCGGAACGCTGCCCGTCGTGTTGTACATGCACGGCGGTGGCTGGGTACTGGGCAACGCCGGCACCCACGACCGCCTGGTGCGCGAGTTGGCGGTTGGCGCACGTGCGGCGGTGGCCTTCGTCGAGTACACGCCGTCACCTGAGGCCCACTACCCCGTGGCCATCGAGCAGGGCTACGCCACCGCGCAGTGGATCATCCGCGAGGGAGCGTCCAAGGGACTGGACGCACAGCGCATGGCAGTGGCCGGGGAATCGGTCGGCGGGAACATGACCGCTGCACTCGCCCTCATGGCCAAGGAACGCGGCGACGTCAAGTTCGTACAGCAGTCCATGTACTACCCGGTCACGGACGCAGCCATGAACACTGGTTCCTACGACCAGTTCGCCACCGGCTACTACCTGAGCCGCAAGCTGATGGAGTGGTTCTGGGACGCCTACACGACCGACCCGAACCAGCGCGCGGAGATCACCGCGTCTCCCAACCACGCCACCACCGAGCAGCTCACCGGCCTGCCGCCCGCGCTGCTGATCGTCGACGAGGCCGACGTGCTGCGCGACGAAGGTGAGGCGTACGCCGCCAAGCTCCGAGCAGCCGGCGTGCCGGTGACCACCGTGCGCTACGACGGCACGGTCCACGACTTCATGCTGCTCAACTCCCTCAGCCAGTCCAAAGCCGCCCGCGGAGCCATCGACCAGGCCATTCTGTTCCTGCGCAACGCCCTCGGAACCGGCCAAGCCTAAGGTCTGCGACCACAGAAGCTTTACTCCTGAACTGCATGGTGGAATACGGCCGCGGCGACCGCGCCCGCCAGATGCAAGCGCCGCTCCGTCCAGTCCAGGCACGTGCGTACCTGTGGTGCCGTTTCCTGGGTGATACCCGTGTCCGTGAGTCATGCGGCGCCCGAGGGAGTTAGGGCCGGGCCGAACCTCCGCTCCGAAAAGCCCTGTTCGGTCATCGCATCGGTGATCGCCACGGACTAGGAGCCGCCGAGGTGATCTTAGCAGATGCGGGCGAAGGCCACAGCACGGTGCTGGCGGCCCCTCGGCATCCAACCGAACGGCAGGCAGAGCCGCGGCCGAAGAGGTTGGACAGCTTGGAGTGATGTTCCGAACTTGATCGCCCGGACGAGTAGTCGCCGGACGTGAACACAGCCTTCGGCCGGGCGCGAGCCCGATTCCGCGACCGTGCAGGTCACCGACCGCTACGGCACCGCCCGCGCCGGCTTGTAGGCGCATGAGACGGTCCGCCACGGGATCGCCGAAGGCTGTTGGGTCGCCGGTGGGGAGTCTGTTCCGGCAGGCCCTGAGTGAGCCTATTCCAACCTCAGGTTCCGCTGACTGAGGGCTATGACGGGCTACCTCCAAGCGGTCGTGAGGTAGCACCGGCGCCCAGCCCCTCCCATATAGAACAGAAACTGACCTAGATCCCGCCTAACGTCGCGGCTGGCAATCAACATTGGCGGAAGGGCCGTGATGTCTGAGCAGACCAACTCCGCGCCGGCGGGCTACACCACCGTTGCCCCCTGGGTCGTCACCGACGACACGCGGGCCTTCCTCGACTTCGTCTCCCGGGTGTTCGGGGGTGAAGAGCTGGCGCGAGTGCCCACCGAGGATGGTTTGATCGGTCACGGCGAGATTCGAGTCGGCGATACCGTCGTGCTGGCCTTCGACCGGCACACGAACTGGCCCGCCATGCCAAGTCTGCTGCGCGTGTTCGTCACCGACGCTGACCAAGCCTTTTCACAAGCCGTCGAAGCTGGCAGCCATGTCGTCACGCCTTTGGCCTACGACGCCTTCGGACAGCGCGGAGGCCGTATCAAGGACCCGTTCGGCAACATCTGGTGGGTGGTCAGCCGCGTCGAGGACGTCTCTGAAGAGGAGATGTGGAAGCGGCTGCAGGACCCCGTGTACGCCGAAGTCATGCGTGTGGCTCAGGAGACACTCGACACCGAGCTCAGCGGTCAAGACCGCGGACGCAGCAGTGCTCGGGCCTTCCCCCGTGATGGTGGACACGCTTCGTTGATCACGCGGCGAGCGTGAGCTTAGCCGCGTGGTGTCGGCGTTCGTATTCGTTGGGGCTGA